>JALQTQ010000001.1:47836-52159 GCA_023263995.1 Akkermansiaceae bacterium
CCGAGCGCGGCGTCCGCTTCATCCAGCTCTTCCACCGCGGTTGGGACCACCACGTGGGCCTCCCCGGGAAAGTTCGAGGCCAGGCGTACGACGTCGATCAAGCCTCTGCCGGCCTCATCAAGGACCTCAAGCAACGCGGCATGCTCGATGAAACCCTCATCGTCTTCGCGGGCGAGTTCGGACGCACGACCTACTGCCAGGGGCGCCTGGAGCGCGACAACTACGGTCGCGACCACCATCCCAAGTGCTTCTCCACCTGGATGGCCGGCGGCGGCATCAAGGGCGGGGTGGTCCACGGGGAAACCGACGACTACTCCTACAATGTGGTGAAGGACGAAGTCCCGGTCTACGACTTCAACGCCACCATCCTCCACCAACTCGGTATCGACCACAACAAGCTCTCCTTCCCCTTCATGGGACTCGACCAAAAGCTCACCGGGGTCAACCCCGCCAAGGCGATCAAGAACATCATTTCCTGAGTCAGCGCCGGATCACCCGCCCCCGGAGGAAAAAGCGCCCGCCGACGGCGGCATTCCGCAGAAACCAAAGCTGCCTCACTCCGCCGTTGGAAGAGGGCCCCTGAGATTGCAGGACCAGGCCCTCGCTCGACCATGACCCGAGGTCCGTGGACCACTCGGGAGTAGTTGCCACCTCGTCGGCCCCCGCATTGAGATCGAACGACACCAGCACTTCCCCTCTTCCCCCCCGGGTGAAAGCCATTTCCTCGATGGCATAATCGACAAGGCTTTCTCCTTCCAGGAACGGCCTTCGGTCACTCTCTCCCGGATTCCCGCCCATCTCGACGCTGGGGCGCCAAGCCAGGGCCTCAACGGCATCTCCTCCCGCGTAAATCAGACTTCGTCCCTCACCATCGGTCCCGGAAGGCCACGGGGGGGCGTCAGAATAACTCGTTTCCCAAAGGAGGCTCCCGCTCCGATCGACCAGCGCAAAGGAATCGCCGGCATTGCCCAGACCGCCCGAATATTGGCCCGCAAAAGAAACCTCGGGATAGAAAAGGGAGAATCGCCCGGCATCACGCACCAACACCAGACGCTCCCCCGGTTCAAGGGAACGGACCGTGGCCGCCTCGAAGTCGAATTGGATCCCGCCGGTGATTTGCAAGTCGTGAACCGGCTGACTGACCGGGCCCCGGTTCTCGATCTCAAGGAACTCCGCCCCTCCCTCCGCGGGGTGATACATCAATTCGGAAACGACCAGATCCCGCGCCCGGTCCCCGACCAGGAAAAGGGCTTCGTTCAGCGCGGACCATTCGCTCCCTTCCAGCACCCTGGCCTTGATCCCGGTGCCGCCCTCGAGGGTGATCCTGCCGCTCGCCAGGGCCGCCAACCCGCGCAGCTCAAGGTCAAAGCCCAGATCCGAGGATCCATCCGATGCCTGGTGCACTTCCACCGCCAGCACATTGAGGCCCTCGTTCAGTAACGAAGAGGGGACCTCAAAGCCACGCCATTCCCCCTCTGCGGTCCCGAAGCGCTCGTCGGCCAGGCTGTCCGCCGTCACCACCCCATCTCCGGCGAACCCATCGCGGGCCACCTCGCGCCCGTTGAGATAGACTACCGCCCCGTCGTCACACAGGAGCCGGAGGTTCAGCGAGACAAACCGCACCACTTCTTCCAGCTCAAAGGATTTTCGGAAGTAGGTGGTGCGATGCTTCCTCGCCAGGTCATCGCCGAACGACACGATGGTATTGAGGGTGGCCCCGGAAATCGTGCCATACCCCAGGGGCGCCGCCCCGCTCCCCCAGCCTCCATCCGGGAAGTCCTCATGCTTCCAGTTGGCCGCCCCGTATCCGGGCACCCCGGACACGAGATCACTTGCCCCAAGATCCGAACCATCATCGAGAAACCTCCACTCGCTCGCCGGTCCGACCAAGCCCTCCTCCGCCACCCCACCGACAAACTCGCTCGCCGAGGGCGAGATCCCGCCCCCGGGAAGACGCGGGTCGCTTCCATCGAGAGTATAATAGATCGTCCCTCCCGGAGCGGCCTCAAGGATCACCGGAGTTCCTGCTGCCACCCGCCCGCCGTGTTGCGGTTGAAAGACGGGAGGCGCAATCCCGGGATAGAGGCCATCGGCCTGCCACTGGGCCAGGGCCACTTCCCTCCGTCTGCCCAGATAGCTTTCCTTCAGGTTCGCCACCTCCCGAAGCCAGTCATCCCGATCATAGGGAGCCGCCGGGCGCAGCAGGCCACCCCACCTGGCCGACTCCCCGACAATGGCCCGGTCAATCAATGCCGCGTGCGCATCAAGGAGGCTGCTGGTCATCTCCTCCGTCAACGCCCCTCCGTGAAACAGATGCCGTTGCACCCGGTCGGCAAACAGGATCCGGTAGTCGGGGTTCGCACGCAACGCCAGGTGAATCTCGGTGCAGGTGTCTCTCACCCACCGGTCACTCACATCCGCACCGACCGAAAGAAAAGTCTCCTCGGAATCCCAACAGTAGAATCGAAACGGCTCCCCCGGCTCCCTCTTCCGCATGGCGTAGACGTTGTTGTCGATCCAGTCGATGTTCCCGGCGTAGTGATTCACGATCAGGTAATCCACGAAGCTCCCAAGATCGAGCAGATCCCGGATCGATTGGTAGGTTGTCGGATCAAGGACGTTCCCTCTCACCAGCGAGATCAATTGATTCCACGCCACATCGTCGCCTGCCGAGACATCATGCCCGACGCCCCGG
The DNA here is from genome assembly GCA_023263995.1 of Akkermansiaceae bacterium. Lineage (GTDB taxonomy): Bacteria > Verrucomicrobiota > Verrucomicrobiia > Verrucomicrobiales > Akkermansiaceae > SW10. The sequence continues at coordinate 50,532 of JALQTQ010000001.1, forward strand.
ATCCACTTGATGACGTCATAGTCCTCGTCACTCCCTCCGAATCTCGCCGCCGCAAAATGCTCGGTGGGGCGCTCCACCGGATTGTAAATCCCCCAGTAGTGCCCGTTGAGGTAGAGGTGCATGAAGGTTCCCGGAATGGAGGCATTTCCGGTCGCTCCCTGAAGGTCCCTGACCAGTTGGTCGCGGAGGTAAGTCACCCGCTCGAGCGAGTTTCCTCCGCCGGAGAGCGCCCGCCACGGACTGGCCCACGCCTTGCCATTTCCGGAACGCAGAATCAGGCGGTCAAACTCATCGACTCCCGACCCCGGAAACAGGGGATACTCCAGTTTGGGATCCCCATACTCCGATCGGAAATAGAGACGAAACGACTTCTTCAACATCTCGGGGTAGCGGTTCCACCCTCCGTGCATTCTCAGTCCGCCATCCGCTTGCACGCTCGTTCCGGTTCGCGGGTCAATGACCTCGAATGAAACCTTCCGCTCCCAGGCCCTTCCCCGCTGGCGGGCATTGACATGGAGTCCATCCACCGGGTCGAACATTTCTTCCGCTTCCATCACCAAGGAGATGCTGGGAAGAGCACTCAGGGCCGCCTCAAGGTCGAAAGCCAGTCCGTCCGAATCCGTCCCGGGCAGGGAGGCCAGCACCCGAGGATCCATCCGGAAATGGGAAAATGCCGGAACCCCTGCCTGCACCCCGGACAGATTCGGAACCCACTGCAAGGGGAAGCCGTCAGGTGCCACCGATTGTTCCCCGACCTGGTCGGCGAAGAGATATGTCTGCGTATCGACATTGCTGGGCTCCCATCCATCCCGGAAAGCAGCAGCCCGCAAAACGGTGGTGCCTGTGATTTGAATCGCGCCGTCGTAAACCCGAGAGGACGGATTGTCCGGAGACGGTTCGGAGCCATCGGTGGTCACCCGGATCACCGCTCCCGGGGTCGGGCTTTCAATCTCCACCCATTGCGGTTCTTGATAGAACCCCCGCCCCAGCGAAAAGCGGGTGTCCTCGACAAACCCTTCGACCACCTTCCCCTCATTCACCCGGCCGGGCGTCGGCTCGACCCAGTAGCGAAACTCCTCTCCCCGGAATCTTCCAAAAGCGACATCACCGACCTGCCTCGGGTAAACCAGGTCCTCCAAAATCGCTCCGTCCGGCCCGGAGAGGATCACCCGCCCTCCCGACTCACGGCCCAAGCGAAAGCCGGTCGCCGTCACTCCGTCCCGTGCTTCCGCAGCGGCATCCACCACGAGATAGCCGCCAGCCTCGATCACGCCGGCGCCAAAGACAAACTTTCTCGCCTCGCCTGCATCATCACTCAAACCATGACCCGCCAGAGCCACCTCAAAAGGATTGGGATTCCAGAGCTCAATCCAGTCCGGGGTCGAGCCGTCACTCCTCACGATATTTCCGTCATTGATCGCCACGATCTCGCTGATCTGCAACGGGAGGTCCACGCCATCCACCACCACCCCGACGGCCTGTCTCACCACCCCGCGGTCACCGCTTCCCTCCAACTCGAAAATGGTGCTCTCCTCCGGGAGGACCACCAGAGAGCCATTCGGAGGGAGGGCCTGGCCTCCGGGAAAGAGTCGGAGCTCGCCCGCATTCCGGGATGACCAACTCAATAA
>JALQTQ010000200.1 GCA_023263995.1 Akkermansiaceae bacterium
CTGGCCCTTCTTTCTTTTGCCCTTAGAGTGCCCCGCAGCTCCATGCCGTCTCTTCCCTCCACTCTCCGAAACTGGTTTGCGTCACGCGAGTGGTCGCCATTTTCATTTCAAGAAGAAACCTGGGCTTACTATCGGGACGGCGGATCGGGTCTCTTGCACGCTCCCACCGGTTTCGGAAAGACGCTGTCGGTCTGGCTGGGACCGGTCGCGGAAACTTTGGAAAGCGGCCAATCTCCCCGGCATTGCGAGGTCCTGTGGATCACTCCCCTGCGAGCTCTGGCCAACGACACCCTTCAGGCTCTCCGGGAGCCGCTCAGCGATCTTGGCCTCGATTGGCCAGTCGAGGCACGCACCGGCGACACCTCTTCCTATCGCAAGGCCAAGCTACGGGAAAAATTTCCTTACACGCTCGTCACCACGCCAGAATCGCTTTCGCTTCTCCTCACTTACGAGGACACCCGTGAGAAACTGTCCCATCTGAAATGTGTGATCGTTGATGAATGGCATGAACTCCTTGGCACCAAGCGTGGTATTCAGACTGAACTCTGCCTGACCCGCCTTCGTCGCTGGCTCCCCAAGCTCCGGATTTGGGGGCTTTCAGCCACCCTCGGGAATCTGGATCAAGCCGCGCGCCCGCTCTTCGGTGATCATCCCCACCGAACGATCGCGGCTAATCAGGATAAGAAGATCGAAATCGCAACCTTGATCCCGGACGAGATTGAATCCTTTCCGTGGTCCGGCCATCTTGGTACTAAATCGATCGGTCGGGTGGTGGCGCAGATTTCGTCGGCCCGCACCACCCTTCTCTTCACCAACACCCGTTCACAGGCCGAGATCTGGTATCAGGAAATCCGGGAAGCCGGGGCTGAGTGGTCCGATGCGGTGGCCATCCACCACGGGTCGCTCGATCGGGAAGAACGCAAATCCGTCGAGTGCGGACTCAAGGATGGTTCGCTTCGATGCGTGGTCTGCACGTCGTCGCTCGATCTCGGTGTCGACTTTTCCCCGGTCGACCAAGTCATCCAGGTCGGGTCTCCAAAGGGCATTGCCCGCCTGACGCAACGGGCCGGGCGGGCCGGGCACGCTCCTGGAGAGGTGTCGCGCATCATCTGCGTGCCCACCAATGCGCTGGAATTGGTGGAATTTTCGGCCGCCCGGGACGCCTGGCAGCGACGGGAAATTGAAACCCGCTTTTTGCTTCGTAAGCCGCTCGACGTCCTCGTCCAGCACCTCACCTCACTGGTGCTGGGTGAACCGGCCTCGCCCGATGACCTGAAAGAAGAAATTCTCTCCGCTGCGAGCTATCAATCGCTGACTGATCAGGAATGGGATTGGGCCGTTTCTTTTCTCATCAATGGCGGGGCTCTTGCGGCCTACCCGCAATACCAGAAGGCCGAAATCATCGAGGGAAAACTCACCGTGACCAACAGGCGGACGGCTCAGCTTCACCGCATGAACATCGGTACCATCACCTCCGACACCGCCGTCGCGATCAAGTTCAGCAGTGGTCGGACTTTGGGCACGGTCGAGGAAGGATTTGCCTCGAAGCTCAAGCCGGGGAAGCAGTTCATCTTTGCGGGGCGGCGTCTTGAATTGGTCCGCTTTCACAAGTTGACGGCCACCGTGCGGGCCGCCACCAAGTCCACCAAGGGAGAAGTGGCGATCTGGGGGGGGAGCAAGATGCCGCTCTCCACCGAGCTTTCGCACGCGGTGGCAAGGGCGCTGCATGGGCCAGCGGCATCTCCCGAACTTCAGGCGGTCGCTCCCATTCTGGGCATTCAAAAGTCGTGGTCGGCACTGCCCTCGGACCGCGAACTGGTCGTGGAATTCACCCGCACCCGCGAAGGCGAGCACCTCTTCGTTTACGCCTTTGCCGGCCGACTGGTGAATGAAGGCTTGGGCGCTCTCGCGGCTTTCCGGCTCTCGCGGGACTCCGGGGAGTCGATTAACGTCACCCAGAACGACTACGGTTTTTGTCTCGGTTCGCCCCGCGGTCTCAGCCTTGATGAGGAGGTGCTCCGTGCTGCCCTCTCGACTGAGAATCTTCTCGATGACCTCCTGACCTGCCTGAACACCGCCGAAATGGCCCGTCGACAGTTCCGCGACATCGCCCGGGTGGCCGGTCTTCTCATTCCCGACCTCCCGGGCAAACGAAGACCGACCCGGGACCTTCAGGTGTCGGCCAACCTGCTCTTTGAGGTCTTCACCCGATACGATCCCGACAACCTCCTCCTCGAACAATCACGACGGGAAATCCTTGAGCATCAACTTGAGTTCGAGCGCCTCGAAGTGACCTTGAGGTCGATTCAGGAGCGTCCTTTCCGTCTCCTCGAAACGAAGCGGCTCACCCCGATGGCCTTTCCTCTCTGGGCCGAACGGCTGAGCGCCTTCCTCCCGGCGGGCGATGCCGCCAGCCGATTGGAAAGGATGCTGGCGAGCCTGGAGGAGCAGGCCGAGTGAAGGCTCACCTCATCAGCGCTCCGAGCAGGGAATTCATCCCGGCAATCACTGAGGTCGGGTCCTTGATCATGCCGGCAGCCATGAGGGCGTTGTCGGCGAGTTGGAGGGCGACCTTGGCGGCGGTCTCCTCGTCGTCCTTCCGCAGGCTGTTGAGCTTGGCCACCACGTCGTGATTGGGGTTGAACTCGAGGCGTCCCTTTTGCTCCGGAGCGTGCTGCCCCATCGCTTCCATCATGGCCCGCATCTGACCGGTGGGCGCGTCCTTGGGCGTCAGGGCCACTACCGGATGACTGACCAGACGCTTGCCCATCTCGACTCCTTCGACCTTGTCACCGAGGGTTTTGGTAAGCCATTCGATGAGCTCCTTGCTTTCCTCCTCGCTCAGTTTTGATTCCTGCTCGGGAAGTTCATCGAGCTCAATCTCAGCCCGATCCGCGCTCACAAGTTTCTTACCTTTAAACTCACGGAGGGTCTCCATGACGTAGTCGTCGATGTTCTCAGTCAGGAAAATCACCTCGATCCCCCGCTTCTGGAAGGCCTCGAGGTAGGGACCGGCCTCCATCGATTTGCGGTCAAGTCCCACTAGGTAATAAATCGAGTCCTGATCGGCCTTGCTGCGGGTTAGGTATTCGTCGAACGAGGTTTTTTTGCCCTCGTCAGTCATACTCGATTCGAAGCGAAGAAGCTCGGCCAAGGCCTCCTGATGCTCGTAGCTGGTCGCGATTCCCTCTTTGAGGAATCGGCTGAAGCGCTCGTAGAATTGTTCGTGCTCCTCGGGGTGGCTTTTGGCCTCCTTGGCGAGGTATTTGATGAACCGCTTGGTCAGAAGCGTGTTGAGCTTCCGGATGAGAGCGCTGTCCTGCATTGATTCCCGTGAAATGTTCAGCGGTAGATCCTCGGAATCGACGACTCCTTTGACGAAACGCATCCACTCGGGAAGAAGTCCTTGCGGTTCCGGATCGATCAGGACTTTGCGGCAGTAGAGGGCCACTCCGGGCTTCATTTGGCCGAAGCCGAGGCGTTCGTGATTCTCATCGGGGGTGAAGAGCAGGGCGTTGATGTTGATCGGGGCATCCGCACTGAAGTGCAGGGTGTGCCGGGGCTCATCGACGGCGTGGGCGCAGTATTGGTAAAACTCCTTGTAGTCCTCCTCCGAGATGTCCTTTTTCGACTTGAGCCAGATGGCCTCCACGGTATTGACCCGCTCTCCATTGACCTTCAGGGGAAAGGACACAAACCGGGAATGTTTTGATATGATGCTCTTGAGGGTGGCTTCCTTGGCGAAATCCTTTTCGTCGCCTTTCAAATGAACCACGATGCGGGCCCCACGCTTTTCGTCTTCCGCTTCGGAAATAGTGTAGCCGCTTTGGCCGTCGCTTTCCCACTTGAGGCTCTCACCGGACTCGTCCCACGAGTGGGTGTAGACTTCGACCCTATCGGCAGCCATGAAGGCCGAGTAAAACCCCACCCCGAATTGCCCGATGACCGAGGCATTGGACTCCCCTTTCTCCTTGAGGGCCTGGAGGAACTCTTTGGAGCCGGAGCGTGCAATGGTGCCGAGGTTCTCAGTCAATTCTTCGCGGGTCATCCCAATCCCATGATCGGCGATGGTCAGAGTGCCGGCTTCCTCGTCGGTGGTAATCTCGATTTCCAACGGCAGCTCGCCTTGGTAGATGTTCTTCTCGGTCAGCTGCTTAAGCCGGAACTTCTCCAGGGAATCAGAGGCGTTTGAAATCAGCTCCCGCACGAAGATTTCCTTGTCGGTGTAGAGGGAGTGAATGACAATGTCGAGAAGCTGCCTGACTTCGGCTTGAAATGACTGGGTTTGGGGTTCGATCGTGGTTTCGCTCATGTTGTCGTTCGGGAAAAATTGAAGAAGTGAGCGGAAAATAGCGACCGCTCCCTATCTGTCAATGCCTCCTCTGTGCCCATGATTTTCCCCATCCTCCCGCTTTACACGTCGCCAGCTTCGCTCATTTTAGCTTTCTGATGAGATTTGCCGTATCCCTTCCTCTTCTCTGGCTCGCTGTCATCGCTTCAGCCCTTGGCGCAGGCGGTGGCAGCAAAATGACCCTCCCCGATTTTACCAAAGGCGACCCTCGCCCCGATGGTGCCACTCACGACTGGAACCTGGGAGCGACCGGAGCCCGAGGGTGGATGTTCAGCGATCGGCTCGTCACCACTGATGCCCGCCAAATCCTTATCACCCAAGTGGACGAGGGATCTCCGGCCGATGGCGTCCTTGAGGAAAACGACGTCATCCTCGGAGTGGCCGGCAAGCCCTTCTCCTTCGACCCCCGAACCGAATTCGGTCGTGCCCTGACAGCTGCCGAAACCCAAAAAGGACAAGGTCGCCTTGAGCTTTTGCGCTGGCGTGGTGGCAAAACTGAAACCGTGACCGTCACCCTGCCGGTCCTTGGTTCCTACAGCAGAACGGCACCTTACGACTGTGACAAATCCAAAACCATTCTCGAAAACGGATGCCGCGCCCTCGCCGACCGCATGCAAGCCCCGGGATACAACGAGAATCCCATCACCCGCTCGCTCAACGCCCTCGCCCTTCTCGCCAGCGGCAACCAGGATTACCTCCCGATCATTCGGAAGGAAGTCGACTGGGCGGCGGCCTACGCCAGCCTCAGCTTCCAGACTTGGTATTACGGATACGTCATCATGCTCCTCTCCGAGTATGTCCTCGCCACCGGCGACCGTGCTGTCCTTCCCGATCTTGAGCGCCTCGCCCTGGAGGCAGCGGTGGGACAGAGCTTGGTTGGCTCGTGGGGACACCGCTTTGCCAATCCCGACGGACGACTCGCGGGATACGGCATGATGAATGCCCCCGGTCTTCCGCTCACCACCTCGCTCGTGATGGCTCAGGCTGCCGGGGTGAAGGCCCCGGAGGTGAAGCAGGCGATCGAAAAAAGCGCCCGCCTCTTGCGATTTTACATCGGCAAGGGGGCCGTTCCCTATGGGGACCACGACCCCTGGATGGAAAACCACGAGGATAATGGCAAATGCGGCATGGCCTCGGTGCTCTTCAGCTTCCTTGAGGAGCCCGAAGGTGCCGAGTTTTTCTCGCGCATGAGCGTGGCCTCCCATGGCAACGAGCGCGACACCGGCCACACGGGAAACTTCTTCAATGTCCTTTGGGCCATCCCCGGGGTGGCCCAGTCGGGCCCTCAGGCCACCGGTGCGTGGATGAAAGAATTTGGAGCTTGGTATTTTGACCTTGCCCGCCGCTGGGATGGCACTTTTCCCCACCAGGGACCGCCTGAAATGAAAGATGATGCCTATGCCACCTGGGACTGCACCGGCACCTACCTCCTCGCTTACGCCATGCCTCTCAAGAAAATCTGGCTCACCGGCAAAAAGCCCCCCATCGCCCCACAGCTTGATGACGAGGCATCTGCCCGCCTCATCGCCGAAGGACGGGGCTGGGATAACAAGGACCGCTACACGACCTACGACTCGCTGAACAGCGACGTCCTCCTTGAAACTTTAACCAACTGGTCACCTATCGTTCGCGAACGTGCTGCCATGGCTCTTGCCCGCAAGAAAGGCGACGCTCCCGTGCCCGCGCTCATCGCCCTGCTCGAGTCATCCTCACTCTCCGCCCAACTCGGTGCCTGCCAAGCCATCGCCCGACTCCGAGGACGCGCCGCCGGAACAGTCGAGGCCCTGACGGAAACCCTCGACTCCCCCGACCTCTGGCTTCGCATCAAGGCCGCCGAAGCCCTCTCAGCCATTGGAAAATCCGCTCTCAAGTCTGCCCCGAAATTGCTCCAGCTCCTCACCGAAGTTGATCGCGACAAGGACCCCCGCGGAATGCAACAACGCTATTTTTCGTACGCCCTCTTCAATCGCGGCGGTCTCCTGTCCGGCTCCCTCGATGGCGTGGATCTGGCAACCCTCTACCGCGCCGTCGAAGCCGGACTGAAGAACGAGGATGGACGGGCCCGCGGCAGTCTTGGTTCCGTTTATCGCAACCTTTCCGCCGAACAAATCAAGCCGCTCCTCCCCGCCATCCTGCAGGCAGTGG
>JALQTQ010000201.1 GCA_023263995.1 Akkermansiaceae bacterium
TGATTGAGCCAGAAGCCTCTACAGCTCCTGACTTTTTCGCCAACCTAAATTGCGCTGGAAACTTGAATCCAAGGGTAATAAAATTTTCTAGACGCCGACGTTCTCCACTCAAAACTTCAGTCGTTTGGTTCTCCACAATGATCAGGGTCCGCAAGCCCTCCCAACGGTTCCGGATTTCGGGGTCCATCGACTCCAATCGCTCGGTGGCGACTAGACAGCACAAAGTCTTGCGATCATGCCTCACATTGGGGGCCTGATGAAAGCTCCAACCCCTTGCGTTCTCAAGTTTGAAATGCCTCAAGGCGATATGGAAATGGTCAATGGCTTCCTTGTGCAGGCTCGCCTGATTGGCCTCGAGGATTTAGATTAAAGACAAACTATTGAGCTGGCGACCGGTAAGTCTCTGAATTCCTTTGATCGTTACGGCACTGAGTTTCTCCCTAAACTGGTTAATCACACCTACTTCAAGCTTTACGGTTGAGAGGACCAGCTTCCGGGCGGTCAGAATTTTTTTCGCCGCGGCTCAAGCGATCACCTCGCCAACATCCTGTTGCCTGTGGCCGACCCAATTGGCATAGCGACTGGGTGGCGAGGTAGCAAGCGATCTACATGAATCGTGGTCCTTGCGGGTTCGTTCGGGTCTTAGCCTGCTGTTCTCGGGTCTTTTCTTCGCGGTCGTTTTTCATGGGCGCTATTCCCTTCTTTGCAAAGCGGGGGCGAATCGCCACCATCCGATGACTCCCCGATCGATTCCGAGATGAAGAACTTTTTCCCTATCCGTTTGCTCACTCTCTTGGTTGCCGTCACTATTACCGGCATCGCTCTGGTCTTGGCAGACGAGGAAAGGCCTGCGGCTCGGCCGAATATCGTGGTAATCTACGCTGACGATCTCGGTTATGGGGACGTTGGCTGCTACAATCGGGACCATGGGCGAATTGCCACGCCCCACCTTGACCGGTTCGCCGCACAGGGGATGCGGTTCACCGATGGTCATTCGTCATCCGGCGTTTGTTCTCCGTCACGTTACACCCTCTTGACTGGTCGCTATCACTGGCGCACCCGCCTTCAGAGTGGGATTGTCAGCCTCTGGGGTGCTCCCGTGATCGCGCGGGACCGCCTCACCATCGGGAGCCTCGCCCAGCAGCAGGGCTATCGAACGGCCTGCATTGGCAAGTGGCACCTGGGTTGGAATTGGCCTATTCCGGAGGAGAAAGAGAAGTTTTTTGCGAGCGGCGGATACGGCGGAAAAAAGGACCTCACGGCCAACGGGGAACATCGTGCGGCTTGGCGAGGGGTTTTTTCCAAGGCCATTCCGGGAGGGCCCACGGCGGTGGGCTTTGATTCCTATTTTGGCACCGATGTGCCCAACTGGCCGCCCTACTGTTTTATCGAGAATGACCGAACGGTTGGGATTCCGTCGGAATTCGCGGACCCGTCGTTTTTCAAGAAGAATCAGGCCAGCCAGCAGGGGCCAGCGTTGAAGGACTGGACCCTCGAGCCCATCCTCCCGACCCTCGCTGACCGCGCCGTCGCCTTCATCCGTCATGAAGCGAAATCGCCCGATCCCTTTTTACTTTATCTTCCGCTGACCTCGCCGCACACCCCACTTTCGGTCAACGAGGCGTGGAAGGACAAAAGTGGGCTCAACCTTTATGCCGACTTTGTCATGGAAACCGACGCTGCGGTGGGCCGGGTGCTCGAAGCTCTTGAATCGAGCGGAGCAGCCGACAACACCCTCGTGGTCTTTACGAGCGACAATGGCTGCGCGCCCTACATCGGGGTCAAAGAGCTGGAGGAAAAGGGTCATTTCCCGAGTGGTCCTTTTCGGGGATACAAGGCCGATGCTTGGGAAGGGGGGCATCGCGTGCCCTTCATCGTTCGTTGGCCCGGGGTAGTGAAAGTGGGAACGGTTTGCCCGCAGCTTGTGCATCAGGCCGACTTGCTCGCGACCTTTGCGGAGGTCTTTGGGCAGCCTCTTCCGGGCGGAGCGGGTGAGGACAGCGTGAGCTTGCTTCCCTTGCTCCAGGGGAAGGAGGAACCAGTGCGGGAACATGCCGTGAGTGCCTCAATCCGGGGGGTCCCGGCTGTGCGAAAGGGAGACTGGAAATTCATTCCGGCTCCGGGGTCGGGCGGCTGGGGCAAGGGCGACCAGAGCCAGCCGGTGCAGCTTTATGATTTGAAAAACGATCCGGGTGAGACGCGCAACCTTGCGGCCCGCTTCCCGGAGCGGGTCAAAGAAATGCAGGCCTTGCTTGAGACCCTGATCACCCGGGGCAGGAGCACTCCGGGTCCGAAACAAGCGAACGACGTTCAGGTGCGGCGGCATCTCCCCGGGAGAGGCCGATAGGAAGCGAGGTCGTCTCTGGCCAGCGTTGGGATGCCGCCCATGATTCGGGCTCTCCTTGCTTTCTCGGGGCTTTCCTTTCTGGGGGTCTTGCGGTCGGGTCCGGCCGATGGCCTGGAGGCGGTAGCGAATCCGCTTGGGAAGCTCGCTCAGCTTTTCCCGTATTTCCAGTCGCCCCAGCTCAGCACTTCCACCTTCACCTTGGTGATCCCCCGGTCGACGAAGCCGAGGCGTTGGGCGCAGCCCTTGGTCACATCGATGATACGCCCTTTGGTGTAGGGTCCCCGGTCGGTGATTTGGACCACTTCCGATTTGCCGTTGTCGAGGCAGGTGATGCGGACCCGGGTGCCGAAGGGGAGTGATTTGTGAGCTGCGGTCTTCGCCTCATTGCTCAGGGGACGTCCACTGGCGGTGGTGCGACCGTAGTTCGTCTTGATGCTGTACCAGGAGGCGATTCCGTGGTAAGTTTTGAGGGGCTGTTGAACGGCGGTGGAGGCTTTGGCACCGACTTGCCTGGTGCGGTACTTTCCCTGACCTTGAGTCGTGGTGTGCTGGGAGCACGACACGAGGGAGGCGAGGGCAAGCCCGGCCAGTGATCCGATGAGTGTTTTGGCGCTCACGTCGCGGGGACGCTATCGGACGAACCGCGCATGAAAAGGGCAAAATTGTTCCGAATCGAAAGGCTGGGAGAAGCGGATTGGAGTCGAAATTCGATAAAAAGGGGAGTAAGACAAGGGGTCATGTTGGGGGCCATCGCGAGCCTTTCGGCCTTCAATCGGCCGAGAAAGGACAAACGCAAAAGGGTCAGGGGGCAGCTTTCTCCAGCTGAGGCCGGACTTGCGCGCGGCATTTTCTTTGGACGATCAGGCCTTTACCGGGCCCGGGTCGGGCGATTGGCTGTTCGGTCTGCTTGCGCAAGCGGCACTGGGGCGTGGGATTTTTGCCCCTTGAGCGACCCGGGAAACGGGTTGCCTTGTTGAAGAAAGAGGGGCTGGCGGAAGGGGCAGCTTGGTTTGCGCGGCGGATACGGGTTTTGGGAAAAACCGAAAAAAACTGGGGGCGTTCAGCTGGTGTTCAGGTTCGACCAGGCATAGTGAGATCATGAAAGTGCTCACGACCCTTTTTGTGACAGGTGTCCTTGGTTTGTCCCTCTCGGCTCAGGAAGTTGATCCGGGGACGGCATCCGGGGCGATTTTGGATCTCACCAAGCTCCTCTCCTACGCCGACCAGCGGGTCCCCGGTGGCATCAATCGCGACAATACTCCGCTGAACAATCCCATCACCGACGCCGGAGCGACCTTGGGGCGGGTTCTTTTTTATGACCGCAGCCTCTCGCGCAACGGCAGTATTTCCTGCGCCTCGTGCCACCAGCAGGAGCATGCCTTTGGGGATCCTGCCCGGGCCAGCACGGGGGTGGCGGGAACGACCGGGCGGCACTCGATGCGGCTGGTCAATGCCCGCTTCAGCACCGAGAGACGTTTCTTCTGGGATGAACGGGCTCCCAGCCTCGAGGCCCAGACCACCGAGCCAATCCAAGACCACATCGAGATGGGCTTCAGCGGAGGCGATGGCGACCCGGATTTCAGTGCGTTGGTTTCCCGGATCGCGAAGCTTGAACTCTACCAGGTTCTTTTCACGGCGGTTTACGGATCACCCGAGGTGACTGAGGTGCGGCTACAGCGCGCCCTTGCCCAGTTCGTGCGTAGTATCCAGTCATTCGACAGCAAATACGATGAAGGTCTGAGTTCAGCGCCCAATCCCAATGCCAACTTCGTCAATTTCACGGCGCAGGAAAACCTCGGGAAGCGCCTTTTTACGGACCCTCCCGGTCCGGGGGCCGGTTGTGCGATCTGCCATCGCCCTCCCACTTTTGACATTGATCCCAACAGCGGTCACAATGGTGTGATTGCCTCGTTGGGTGGGGGGACTGACTTGACCAACACGCGCGCCCCCAGCCTCCGCGATCTTGTGGATCGCAATGGAGTTCCGCACGGTCCCTTCATGCATGATGGGTCGAAGTCAACCCTTTTGGAGGTCATCAACCACTACAACGCCATCCCCGGAATCACCCCGGGGTTGGATCCTCGGCTGGCGGGTCCCCCACCACGTCCGGGCACCCCACCGGGAGCAGGCCAGCGACTCAATCTGTCGGAAGCGGAGAAAGAGGCCCTGGTGGCTTTCTTGGGGACCTTGACTGGCAAGTCGATCTACACAGACGAGAAATGGTCCTCGCCCTTTGACGCCAAGAACCAGTTGTCCTTCGTGGTCCTGCCCGCCACCGCCAAAGTCGACGCTGGGTCGGGCCGCCTTGTCTTACGGGCCAGAGGCGTGCCGCGGGTGACTTATCTGCTCAGATCGTCAACTGAGCTCGGCGGATGGAACGAGGGGATCGAGATCACGGCCAATGCGGATGGGGAGTTGATCCACGAGCTCGCGGAAGGCTCGCGGCGGGGATTCTTCTCCTTTGTTTACCGCCCTGCAGAGTAGGACATCGCATCGACGGTAAAGACCGTCGGGTGGGCCTTTCCTGCGGATCAAAAAAGCGCGGAACCGCTGAGGTGCGGCCCGCGCTTCGTTGCGTCAAAGGTGGGGAAGTTTATTCCTTTTCCTGAGCGGCCTTTTTCTTCTTGAGCTCTTGGAGCTGACCTTCCTTGAAGCCGGTCAGTTGCTTGCCGTAGCGGGAATCGGGATCGATGGCGATGATCTCGTCAATCACCTTCTCCATGCTATCGAAATTGTCCTTGCTGTAGTGAATGTTCAGCTTGATCGCGAGGAGTTTCTGCTTTTCCTCACCGGCTGGCTCATACTTTTTGACAAAGTCATCCACGAGTTTCACGGCCTGCTCAGAATCGCCCCCTCGCATTGCGTTCTGCAGCTGGCGCTCGAGTTCGATCATGGCTTCCTGCTGTTCCGTGGCGGCAATCAGTCCGGTGGTGTCGTCGGGATCGTTGGCCTTGATCGTTTCGATCACCGAGTGATAGAGACCACGGTAGTCTTCGGGGACTGATTGCAGGCCTGCGAAGAGAGCAGCGGCCTTCTCCAATCCCTTTTGGGACTCGGCCTTGGCGAAGGCGGTATCGCGATTCTTCTTGTTTTCTTGAAGTTCCGCAAGGTGGGTCAGGTAAGCCTCGGGGCCTCCCTCCCGGTATCCGGTTTTGGCATAGGGCCGTCCCTCGGCATCAGTGATGAGGATGGTGGGAAAACCTTGGATCTGATAGGTCTGCTGGAGCTTGGCATTCTGCGCCTTGATCTCATCGGATTGTTTTGCGAGGGTCTCCGGCATGCGCGGGTAGTCGAGCTCGACGAGGACATACTTGTCGGCCACTCCTTTCTGAAAGGGCTCGTGCTGGAAGACTTCCTGGTTGAGGCGCTTGCACCATCCACACCAGTCGGACCCGGTGAAGTCGACGAAGAGGTCCTTGCCCTCGGCAGCGGCTTTTTTCTTGGCGGCTTCAAAGTCGGTCATCCATCCTTCCCCGCCAGCCCGGGCGGCGGTGGTGGTGAGGAAAGCGGTGGCAGCGAGAAGCAGGGGTTTTTTCAATCTCATGTCAGGTGGAGAACGTAACCGGGACCCGATTCCATGCAAATCGCCTTGATTTTCTTGCACTTCGCAAGGTGTTCAATTGAATGTCGGTGATGGCAGGCATCAAGGAAGCCCGGGACAAACTGCGTGAGGTCTTCGGCTTCGAGGACTTTCTCGACGGCCAAGAAACCGTGATCGCGGAAATCCTCTCCGGGCGCGACGGCTCGGTGGTCATGCCAACCGGCGGAGGAAAGTCACTTTGCTACCAACTCCCCGCGCTTTGCCGCGAGGGCGTCACCCTGGTGGTCAGTCCACTCATTGCCCTCATGAAGGACCAGGTCGATGCCCTCCTCGAGCGGGGCGTGGCGGTCACCCTGATTAACTCGACTTTGACCTGGAACGAGCAAAGGGAGCGGCTCGACGGCATGAAGAACGGGGCCTACCAGTTGGTTTACATCGCTCCCGAGCGCTTCCGGGCCGCTTCCTTTACGAATGCCCTCCGCGATGTCTCGATCAGCATGGTGGCGATCGACGAGGCGCACTGTCTCAGCCAGTGGGGGCATGATTTCCGCCCCGATT
>JALQTQ010000202.1 GCA_023263995.1 Akkermansiaceae bacterium
CAGCCCACTCGCCACCGGCGTTCTTTGCTTCCTCCGCGTGCTCGTGCCGACCCTCCTGATGGGGAGTACCCTGCCCTTGCTGGTGGCCCACTACGTCAATGCCTCCGGTAATGTCGGCTACTCGGTGAGCATGCTCTATTTCGTCAACACCCTCGGGGCCGGCATCGGCGCTTTCCTCGCTGCCTTCCTGATCCTCGGAGCGCTGGGCCTGCAAAGCTCGGTCTTGTTGGCAGTCGCTCTCAACCTTTTTGCTGGTGCCACCATTCTTTTCTTCTGGAAGAAAGGAGGCCGCGCATGAACGGACGGCAGCGCTTTCTTCTCGCCCTCGTCCTCGCCACCCTGACGGGATACATTTCGCTCAGCTACGAGATCCTCTGGGTTCGCCTCTATTCCTTTGTTTCGGGATCACGCGCCTGGGCCTTCGGAGCGCTGCTGGGCAGCTACCTCATCGGACTGGCCCTCGGCTCGCTCTGGAGCCTTCGCTTCCAAGGCAGCGGCAAGGGCCAGGAAGAAATCCGCGCCCTCAGCGGCTTCGTCGGTCTCGCCAACGGGCTGGGCTTCCTCGTCGTGCCCCTCGTTTCCTGGCTGGTCGTCTGGATCCCCTACGGTTGGACTTTTCCGGTCGTGGTCCTCGCGGCTTCGCTCCTGGGGGCAGCCCTCCCGCTGATTTGCCACTTTGCCATCCCACCCGACGAAAAAGCGGGGGCCCGCCTCTCCTACCTCTATCTTGGGAACATCCTCGGCTCCGGGGCCGGTAGCCTGATCACGGGCTTCGTCCTGATGGACAACTTCTCGCTGGGGACCATCTCGGTTTTTCTGGCCTGCCTCGGCTTTCTCCTCGTGCTGGGCCTCGATTTTTTCTCAGGGAAAAGGGGACGCCTTCTGTGCCTCCGCGCGGGGGTCTTGGTCGTCGGGATCATCGTGGTGATGATCTCGGGCTCATTCCTTTTCAAGGGACTCTATGAACGCCTGCAACTGAAAAAAGACTACTGCTGGGGCACCGAGTTCGAAATGGTGGTGGAAAGCCGTTTCGGCGTCATCACCATCGACGAAGACCAGAAAATCTACGGCGGTGGGATGTATGATGGAACGCTGTCCGTCGACCTCTATCCCGGCTCCTGGATGATCCGCCCCTACTTCCTCGGTGCGGTGCACGAATCGCCCAAAAAAGTCCTTGAAATTGGCTTGTCCGGCGGCACCTGGGCCAAGATTCTCGCCAACCACCCCGGGGTCGAAGAGCTCACCGTGGTGGAAATCAACGGGGCCTACCGCGAACGTGTCATTCCCCAAGTCGAAGCGACCCGTAGCATCCTGAAAAACCCGAAAATCACCATCGTGACCGACGACGGCCGTCGTTGGCTGAGGCGCCATCGCGACCGGAAATTCGACGCCATCATTCTCAATTCCACCTATCACTTCCGCGAGCACGCCACCAACCTGCTTTCCCGAGAGTTCATGCAACTGGTCCGCGACCACCTGGAACCGGGCGGGATCTTCCTTTTCAATGCCACCGGTTCGAGCCGGGTGGCCAAAACCGCAGCCGAGGTCTTTCCTCACGCCATCCTCTTGCTCAACAATGTCCTCGTTAGCAATGCCCCTCTGGACTTCGACAAAGACCGCTGGCGCCGAATCTTGCAAGACTATCATTACGAGGACGGCCCCCTCTTCAGGGAGGACGAACAAGGCGAGATCGAAGAAATCGTTTCCATGCTCGACCACATCGGTGACCGCGAAGCCGACGGATCCCGACGCATCCTTACCCGCGCTCAGATCATCGAGGACGGCGAGGGCCTCGAGGTGGTGACCGATGATAATCTCGGCCACGAGTTCAATTAGGGTTGCTGCAAGATTGATTCGTTCTCGCCCGTTTTGCTTCCATGGTTCCGCGACTGCTCTTCCTTCTCCTCATCCCCACGTCCTTGCTCGCGGAGACCGCTTTTCGCCTCCAAGTCCGCGCCAGCGAAATCGATCCGAAAGCCGCTGGCTACCCCGAGATCGGGTTTGTTTTGGAAGACGAAAAGGGAAAACCGCAAGACATGCAGCATGCCTCAGTCGATCTTGCGGTGCCATCCCGGGGACAACTGGCAATCTGGCTCATGGCACCCAATCAGGCTCTCTTTGATCGCATCAATTCCTACGGAATCCACGCCATCCAGGTCCACTACGCCCGACAGTGGTTTTCGCTCTGCTGTCAGCAACGCCCCGTTTCCCCCGACTGCCGCGGCAACCTGCGCCTGGAAGCCGCCACCGGCGAAGACCACAGCCAAGAGGCGGCAATTGCTCCAAGGGACAGCATCAAGGGCCGGGCCCTCGCTCTCGTAAAACATCTCGCGCGGAAACATCCGGCGGGACAATGGGAGCAATTTCTCAATTCTGCGGAAACCGACCTCATCTGGGAGAAGATCATCCTTTGCGGAGCGTCTCACGGTTCCACCACTGCGGCGCGCCTCGCCAAGCACACCAAGGTCTCCCGGGTCGTCGCCCTTTGCGGCCCCCGGGACCAATACCAAAACTGGCAGGCCCTGCCATCGGCCACCCCCAAGAACCGCTTCTTCGGCTTCAGCCACGTCGAGGACATAGGCTGGCAGGAATTCCATTACCAGCGGTCCTGGGAAATGCTCGGGCTCCATCAATTCGGCCCCATCGTTCATGTCGATCAAAGCAAACCGCCCTACCAAAATACTCGTCGCCTCGTCACCGACTTCGAGGTCAACGGAAATGCCGGGCGGGCTCACAGCTCTGTCACTCCCGGAAAAAATTCCCTCAAACTGCCCTCCGGCAAACTGGCCCACGACCCGGTCTGGGAGTATCTTTTCACCCACCCGGTCGAGCAAGTCGGTCAACCAGTCCCGACCACCAACGCCGCAGCCAAAATCAAAGCGCAAAAGGAAAATTAACGATTGCGCCCCTGTCGGCTTCGAACGAACTTCTCCGTGCCATGCACGAAGAAGTCAGCCTCACCCGCGAAGTCGACGCGATCCAGATTCCCTCCGGAGACACCATCGTTCTGCCCGCCGGCACTGCGGTCGTGATCACTCAGACCTTGGGAGGCACCTACACCGTGGCCACCTCAGCCGGCTTGGCCCGTATCTCGGCGGGCGACGCCGATGCCCTCGGCATCGATGAAGAGGAAAAGAAAGAAAAGCAGGAAGAAGCCAACCGCCTAGCTGATGCCACTCTCGAGGAGCAAGTCTGGCATCAGATGAAACAGGTTTTTGATCCCGAAATTCCAGTCGACATTGTCAACCTCGGTCTCGTCTATGACTGCACCCTCACCGAGGTCGATGGGGGGACCGATGTCGATGTCAAGATGACCCTGACCGCTCCCGGTTGCGGGATGGGCCCGGTCATCGCGGCCGACGCCCAAGCCCGCATCATGTCGCTTAGCGAAGTCAATGAAGCCCGCGTGGAACTGGTTTGGGATCCCCCGTGGAATCAGGAAATGATTTCCGAAGAAGGGAAGATGAAGCTCGGCATGATGTAGTTCGCCAACGGGAATGACCGTTCAGCGTCGCTCAAGGGATTCCTCGCACAGCAAGATCATGTCGAGAGCATAGCGGGCCGTCTCATCGGAGACCTCGGCCAGCAGAGTCTTGGCTCCTCGAGCCAACCTGACCAGTGTCTCACGATCTCGCTCTTCCGAGGCTCCCCAACGGGCAAAATCCCCCAAGATCCCGGCGGTGGCAAATGCGGTGGAAACCTCATCCCGGGTCCGGGTCTCTCCCGCTAGCGGAACCACTTTCGAGAGCCCCGGACCAAACAAAAGATTGAGCGTTCCGAGTTGGCCTTCGTCTTGCGCCAGATCCAACTCGTAGAGAAAGGTTTTGGCCTCCCTGATGACCGCCGTGACTGGTGGAGCCCCTTTTTTTCCGCCCCCCCCCGCCAAGCGAACCTCCTTGACCCGTTCGGGGTTCAACTCCAGTGAGGCCGTGACCTCAAGCGGACGCCCATCCCGGGATTCCAAGCGAATCATCAAGAGTACAGCCGAAGGATTCCACGAGCACGGACCCAGTTCCGACCAGACCGACAAGCCGTTGAAGGTTGCCAGAGGTTCGGCCACCGGCCCCCCCAGCTGGATCCAGTCTGCCACCAAGAAACGGTCCCGCGCCGGAAGACGCCCCGACGTTTCCAACGCTTTCTCCACCATCGAGGGGTCGGCCCTGCCCGTCTGCAGAGGAATTCCGACCGCCCCCGCCACTTCGGGCGAATATCGTCCCGGCAAATCAGGGGAATCACCGGCGGCCACCACGACCTCATCACCCCGGGATGCCCCGGCCACCTCACCCCCGGCCAGAGATGGCTTGCCTCCGACCTCAAATCGCGACAAGACAAGGAAACCCAAGGCTACCACCGCCGCCACTCCAGCCACCGCCAAGAACGACTGGCGTCTCGATCTTTTACGATGCTCCAAGACAAGGATCCCGGAATCAGGCCGCTGTCCCGCCCGGTGAATCTCGGCGATGCGATCTTCACCCAACGAGAGAACTTTCCCACCCAAGGTTGCGGTGAGCAGTCCCGAAAGTGAGGAAAGAGCAGCTTCCTCCCGCAAGAGTTCCTTGTTGGCAGAAATCGCGCGCGCCACCAGCGCCCGCTCTTTTTCCGCCAACTCATCGAGCACATACGCCGTTAAGACAGGATCATCAGAAGTCACTTTCATCGTTCTATGCGGTTTGGGGAGTCAAATCCAAAAGGAGATCCTCCGGTAAAAAAGTTCGCAGCCTCTTGAGGCCGGTGTGCAGCAAAAAACCAACATTGCCGCTGCTCAGACCAGTCACTTCGCTGATTTCATCGTAACTAAGACCCTGTTCAAATTTCAGCAGGATCACTTCGCGCTGGTTCTCGGATAGCCGATTCAAAGCCGCATGCACCTGCTCCACCCGCTCAAGAAGGTCAGCCCGCTCGGACGGAGTGCGTTTTCCGGAGGGCAACCGAGAGGCCTGCTCCTCCTCGAGCCCGACCATGCGCTTTTCCTTGCGAATGACGTCGAGCGAGCGATTTCGGCAGACCGTGAAAAGCCAGGCCTTGAGACCATCTTTCACTTTTTCGATATCCTGCTGGTAAAGCCTGATGAAAGTGTCCTGAACCACGTCCCGGGCCCGCTCGATGTCGTGCAGAAAGGTGGTGGCATATCCCAGCAAGGGCGATTCGTAGTCACGCAAAGCCTGCCTCACGAACTCCTCGTGACTCACTCCGCGATCCTCATTGCCTGCTGCCATTTCAACCTCTGAACGAGATGGAAACGACCACCCCGGTGGGGATCTTAGACCCATTTCGCCTGACACGCAAGATCCCCAAATGACACCCCAACCCGACTCGGAAGAAATTTTTAAAATGGTCGGAGTTTTATTAACAAACATTTGAAATTAAATTGACCGAGATTTCCGCTTCCGGCACGCTTTTGCCCAGCGATGAAGAAGATGGCCCTCTCCTCAACCCTTTTCGTTTCACTGCTTGGTGGCGCGATTGCCGAAACCCGCTCGGAACTGCTTTCGAAGATTTCCCTCAAGGAGAAGCAGTTGGCAGAAATCCAAAAAGAACTGGCGGAACTTCGTCATCAACTGACCTCCCCCTCGTCGCTTGGGGGTTCCTACACGGTAAGGACGGGGGACACCATCCATTCGATTGCCCGGGATCACAAGGTCTCTCCGGAAACATTGATGGAACACAACCGAATCACCGACCCCACCAAGCTCGCCATTGGACGAGCTCTTGTGATTCCCGGTGCCTCCCCCACTCCTGAAGTGCCCCCTTCCGATCCCCCCCCAGCCGCCAAGCCCCGTGGCTATGTGGTGAACAAGGGAGATACTTTTTACTCCATCGCACGACGTCATCAGATGACCTTGAAAGAGCTGAGGGCCTTGAACCCCGAGATCAACACCCATCTCATCGCTCCCGGCCAGATCATCACGGTCAAGACCCCGGAAAAACAGGTGGCTTTCACGACTTCCGAGCCGATCGACACCCCCACCCCGCCCCTTCCCCGGCCAAAGCCAAAAGTGCAACTTTCTCCCACGCCGACCCCGAAGGTGGAGCCCAAATCGACTCCGCAGTCCGCTTCCAGCCCGATCGAGGAAGAAAAGCAGCCGGTCACTTCAACGCCCCCCTCCCCTCCGGTCGTCAAGGACGAGAAGTCCGTCGTCACTCTCCAATCGGTGATTTTAACCGAGGAGATCACCTTTGAGAAGTTTGCCGCCAAGCACGGCACCACCACCGAGGTGCTCAACAAACTCAACGGCTGGACTCTCCCCCAAGCCACGGTCTTGGCGCGCGGATCGGAAATCCAGCTTCCCCCTTCGGTCTCTCCCTCCCCATAACCACCTCAGCCGTGACGTTTTTTCGTCTTTGAGGATTAGCCCTTTCTCAAATGGTGGAGTCGGCTATTCTGATCCGGTGACCACAAGAACGGGCGTTCTTTTTCTTGTTTC
>JALQTQ010000203.1 GCA_023263995.1 Akkermansiaceae bacterium
TCGAAACCAACTCTTCAGGTCTGCAGCTTTCCTTCCCCAGTCTCGCCGGAAGGCTTTATCAGGTCGAGGTCTCCCGCAACCTGTCGGAATGGACCACTCTCCCCGCGATCGCGGGCACCGGAGGCCTTCTCACCGAATCACTGCCCGCCGGGCAATCCCTTTTCTTCCGGCTGCGCGTCTCGCTCCCGTGAGCAAAAAGCAGACTCGCCTTATCCATCAGGACACGTATGGTCCGGTCCGTGAATCCCATCCCGGCTTTTCTCATCACCGCCCTCGCACTCAGTGCCTCGTCCTTTTTGCCAGCAGATGAGTCGGGAGACCTTCCGGAGTTTCTCAAGCGCTTCGATACCAACCAAGATAATCAGATCGACGAAGAAGAACGACAGGCTATTCGCGATCTGCGGGCAGGACTGCAAAAGAAAAAACGAGAGTCGATCGACAATGACGATGACGGATCCATTTCCCCGACCGAACTGAGGCAGGCCCGAGACAGCATTCGCGGTAGCATTCAAGCCAGACGGAGGCAAAAATTCCTCACCATTGCCGGCGAAGACGAACAGATCTCCCCGAGCGAATACACCACCATTCCGGGGATCAAGGCTCTTCCCGCCCGGGCTTTCGAGCGAATCTGGGACCACCTTGACCTCAACCGGGATGGCTCGATTTCGTTCGAGGAATTCGAAGGCACCCTTCGGAGCCACCGACTGCCCGCGACCCGGGGCCCCAACCAGGACTGATCCCGCGCCCCCTCACTCCAGCGAAGACGGCCCAAAGGCGGACGGCAAAAGCTCCGCCATGGTCTTCACCTCGACCAGAGACCCGCCTTCGTCGGCCATCACCACCCGGAGAGAATGACCGAATTCGAGTAAGACTTGGCGACAGGCTCCACAAGGACTGCCCCCACCCCGGACCACCACCGCGATGGCCTCAAAACTCCGCTCGCCCGCCGCCACCGCGCACCCTATCGCCACGCGCTCAGCACACATTGTGAGACCGTAGGAGGCATTCTCCACGTTGGTGCCGCGATAGATCCTGCCCGAGGTGGCAAGGAGGGCCGCGCCCACCGGAAAAGAGGAATACGGACTGTATGAGCACTCCCGGGCGAGGAGGGCTTCCCTGATCAATTCGGAATCAGTCATGGGCCGCCACCTTTCTTGCGGCCTCCAAGGCCACCTTCATCATTTCGGTGAAAGTTTTCTCCCGTTCGTCGCTGCTCGAGGCCTCCCCGGTCCGGATGTGGTCGCTGACAGTGCAGATCGCCATCCCGCGCGCTCCCATTTCCGCACAAACCCCAAAAAGCCCGGCGGCTTCCATCTCAACTCCAAGCACCCCCATCTTTTCCATGAGATCAAACATCTCCGGTTGCGGAGTGTAAAACAAATCGGCCGAAAAGAGGTTGCCGACCCGGACCGGCACACCGAGTTCGCGGGCCGCTTCGACGTGGGCCACCAGCAAATCGTAATCCGCGATGGCCGCAAAGTCATACCCTCCGAAGCGTGCCCGATTGACCCCGCTGTCAGTGCACCCCCCCATTCCGATGAGGACGTCGCGCACCTTCACGCTCTCCGAAATCGCTCCACAACTCCCCACCCGAATCAGATTTCGCACGCCGTATTCGGCGATCAATTCACGCGCGTAGATCGAGATCGAGGGAATGCCCATCCCGCTTCCCATCACCGAAACCCTCGTCCCCCGATAGGTCCCGGTGAAACCGAGCATGTTGCGCACGCCATTCACCTGAGTGACCTCCTCAAGGAAGGTTTCCGCAATGAACTGCGCTCTCAGCGGATCCCCGGGCAGCAAAACGGTTTGCGCGTAATCACCGGGCACAGCTTCCAGATGGGGAGTCGACATAGGAAATTCCTACCCGATCACCTTTCCTTCGTCCATCTCCACTCCGAAGAACTTCCCCACCGTGGCCCCGATGTCGGCAAAGCTCCCCCGTATCCCATGCTCACCAGTGGCCGGCCCTTCCTCACCGTAAAACAAAACCGGAACCCGCTCCCGGGTGTGATCCGAGCCCCGCCAGGTCGGGTCATTCCCATGGTCCGCCGTGACCAGCAGAAGGTCTTGCCCACCACAGCCGCTGAGAAATTCCCCAAGCACCCGGTCCCATTCCTCCAAGGCCAGACCATATCCCCGCGGATCCCGGCGGTGGCCGTAGAGCATGTCAAAATCGACAAAGTTGGTGATCACCACTCCCTCCATCGGTGCTTCCTCGATCGTCGCTCGCCAGAGAGCCGGATGGCCGGCAGCCTTGACTTCACGCGAAAAACCGGTGTGCGCAAAAATGTCGCCCACCTTGCCCACACCCACCACCTCGTGACCTGCTTCGAGAAGCTTCTGCAAGACCGTGGGCCGAGGCGGAACAAGCGCAAAGTCGCGTCGGTTGGCGGTCCTGACATATTGCCCCGCCTCACCAATGAAGGGGCGCGAAATCACCCGTCCCACCAACGGGTCCATCAGGAGTTCGCGAGCCGCTCTGCATAAACGCTCAAGCCGCTCCAAACCAAAATGCTCCTCGTGCGCCGCAATTTGAAAGACCGAATCGGCCGAGGTGTAGAAGATGGGCTTTCCGGTCAGGACGCTTTCCTCCCCAAAGCGAGCCACAATTTCGGTCCCGCTGGCATGACAATGACCCAGCGACCCCGGCAGTCCGCCGACCCGATGGAGCTCCGCCAGCAAGCCCTCCGGGAAACACTCCTCCACGTCCGGAAAATACCCCCAATCCCATCTCGCAGGCACTCCAGCCATTTCCCAATGCCCGCTCGGAGTGTCCTTTCCGGTGGAAATCTCGGTCGCAGCAGCAAAAGCCCCGTCCACCCCCACCTCCTCCCAACCCGAGGGAAGACGGCGGTGCACGAGACGATAGGCCTCTCCCAATCCAAGACGCTGCAAGTTCGGGAGACTCAAAGGACGCCCTTCGTTCTCCAAAAACCACTCCGCAAGGTGACCCAAGGTGTCACTCCCCTCGTCCCCAAAGGCCACGGCATCAGGCGCAGCACCAATCCCAACAGAATCGAGGATCAACCAAAAGACACGCTTCATGGGCTCCCGTTCCCCCTCGCCTCGGCGGCCAGAGCTTTGGCCCCGCCCTCCAGCACCCAGACTTGAAAACCAAACGTCCCAGCATGACGCTCCCGCAGGCGGTCAGCGACGTATTTGGAGGAACCACAACCCGATTGGTTGCAGTAAACCACGACCCGGGCGCGCAATGACTCGGTCATGCGCCCCAAAAAATCAAACTCCAGTTCCAGCCAATCTTCCTGATCATTCACAAGCACCGACCCTTCCACCCCGTTTCGCTCCCACTCCGCCCGCGGACGGGCATCAACCCAAAGGACGTCGCCGGCAGGCCACTCCCGCACGGTCTCAAGACAAACATGGTGTTCGGGCAGAAGATCAGGGTCACACTCCACCGCGCGGTCCGGCACCCCCACCACCCGGTAGGTGAGGTATGCCCCCACCACGCTCAGAAGACAAATCGCCAGAACGGAAAGAAGAAATCGCTTCATCGGGTCAAATCGCGCCGCACCGTGGCATAGACCGCTGCCCGTTTGAATCGTGGATGCTCGCTATCCGTCCGCAGGCTGATCATTCCCAGCCCCGCCTTGGCGGTGCTGGAAGGAGTCACTCTCACCTCATATTCCCAACCTTCCCTGATGGTCACGAGCCGATAGGGAAAGATTTCAGTGTTACGCCCCACGTGCTCAAGAATCTTGATGGGCTGGTCGTGCTTGATCGTGATCTTGGCCACCTTTTCATCCGCAGTACCCCCGAGATCCCATTTCAGGTTGGTCGGCTCGACCCTGATCAATTCGGGGATGTTCACGCGGATCATGAGCGTGATTGGTTCCGCACGCCCGAGCAGTTTCAAGGCCGCCCCCTTTTCAACAGTGCCCAAAAACTGGGCCGTCTCCATCTTGAGCTTGATCACTCCCTTTTCCCCGACTTTCCAATTCAGCTTGGCTGAGCGGTCCGGATTCAGAGGCTCGACCCGCGGCTTCCCAACACAAGTGCAAAAGACCTCGCTGCCCACAATCGTCTCCTCCTCTCCCTTGATTTCAAAGGGAAAGGACGCGATGACCTCGTTCTCGCCGGGCTTGACGTCAATTTCCACCACCGTTTTTTCAAAGACCATCTCGGCAAACGCCGTCCGAGCCACCAGCAAACTCAAAAACAAGATCAATCGGGTCCGCGGAATCATTTTTTCAGGTCTTCAATGGTCACCGCCAGCACCAGACGTCCTCCCCGCCATTCAGGCCCAAGGAGGTAGAGCGTCCGCCCTTTCGTCAGCGTGGGATTCACGCTGAAAATTTTCCGCTTGCTCTGCCAATATTCAAGAACCATTTGCACCCGGTCATCCCCACTCCGCTTGATCGGCTGGAAACTCACCAGAATCTCCTTCGAGGGACGTAATGGGGTGGCCCAGTTTTCGTATCCCTTGAGGATCTTCGGGGTATCACTTCCCATCAGCCGATACTCCTTGAAGTCGAGCTTGGTGATGGCGTGCAGGCGCTTGGCCTCCTCGTCCGACACCCCCTTGGTAAAGGCCCCGCCGGCCGTGGGCTCGCCATTGGTCGCGAAGATCAATTTGACCCCCAGCGACCCGATCGGCTGCATCCCGGGATCCTGCCCCCGAAGTGGGAGAAGAAGAAAGGATAGAAGAAAAAGTGGCAAGGGCATCCTCATGATCGATCAATCGAAACGTCGTCCTTCCGCGCTCAGGTATCCTTGCGGGAGTTGCTCAAGACTCGTCACGGAACCAAAGTCGATGTCATCCCGAATGGCCGCAATCCCATTGACCACAATCGCCGCGACCTGTCCGTCAGCATCGGCAATGACCTCGGCATCGAGCGAGTCGCCCACCGAGTAAACAGTCGGCAGAGAAATCGATTCGACTGGTCCGGACGGCCCGGCCACCAAACGCTCTGCTCGTCCGGAGTTGGCCAGTCGGTGACCTGCGAAAAAGGATAAGACGAGAGCAAGCCCCCCCACCGGAGCCCACGCCCAACCGAGCGAGCGCCACCACTCTCCGGCCCGGCGGGCAGGTCGCCGGGCTTCCTTTGTAAGATCAATCTTACGCATCAACTGGCTGTTGAAGAAATCGCCATAAGGCGGTTCGACCGACGCCGGAACCTCTTGCGCCACTCGTGACGTCACCGACTTGATCGCGACCAACTCTTCCTTGATCCCCGGATCTTCGGCAAAAAGCGATGCCAGTTCGCGGTCTTCCTCCGGCGTCAGCGCGCCGTCCATCCATTTCACGAAAAGTTCTTCAGTTTGTTCCTTTTTCATCACTGAGCTGAGTTTGCAGTTTTTTTCGAGCGTAATAAAGACGACTCATGACGGTTCCGAGAGAACACCCCATCACCTTCGCGATTTCCTTGTAGTCAAAACCCTGCACCTCGCGCAACAACACCGTCTCGCGATGCTCCGCACTCAAGGTGGCCAGGGCAGCCTCAATCTTTTGGCCCAACTCGGAGTGAGCCAGAGCCTCGTCGGGCCGCACGACGGTGGTCGGGCTCGTCAAGGCGCCAGCGGCAAGGTCCGCTTCCATGAGAACCGAGTCGTCCAACTCGCCGACGAAATCAATCTTGCGCCTCCGCAACCAATCGTAAACGACGTTGTGGGTGATACGATAGAGCCACGTCGAGAACTTAGCCCGGGCCTCAAACTTGGGCAGGGCTTTCCAGACCTTGAGAAAGACCTCCTGAGACAAATCCCAGGCGTCCGCCTCGTTCTTGATCATGTTCTGAATCATGGCATACACCCTCCCACGATGGCGGGTCACCAAGACCTCACACGCCCGGGTCTCCCCCTTTTGACTGGCCTTGATCAGGTCGTGATCGGAGCTTTCCCCATCGCCTGCGCCAGTCCCGGAAGAGGCCCCGGCAGGAGCCATCAAGCGGTTCGACGAGAGCCAACGCAGAAAATTCATCAGTCACCTCAAAAATTACGACATCCCCGCTTCCCTGACCAGCCTTTAGCTCTGGCAGGCAGGAAGGCGACCCCAAACCTAACCCTCCTCGACTTCCCTCAGAATCAATTCGAGCTCGGCGAAAACCTCGGAGTCAAAACTTGGAGCACTCCCCTTGAGCTGAGACAATATCCATTTTTGAAGCATGCTCCGCCGGTCTCTCCCAAACCGGCGGACCCACCCGGCTCCCTCGCCCTCGATCACCGTCTCTTCGCGCCGGCCGTGGGACCGCGTGACAATCTCGCGGTAATGATGAAGGAAACGGTCGAGGAGAATCCAGGCGAAGTTATCGCTTTCGGGCGGCCCCAAGACGAGAGCCTTACTGTGGTCCCCATCGAGAGTCACCCCCTCGGCGGAAAACTTGAGTTGCGGTAGACGGTCTCCCTTGAAGAAGGCTCCACCAGCCCCCGTCAGCGCTCCCAGCGCCGCTCCCAACCCATG
>JALQTQ010000204.1 GCA_023263995.1 Akkermansiaceae bacterium
GGGCATCCAGCCAGCATTTCAGGTGTTCAGAAAAGTACCAGTCTTATGTCAAACTTTTCCCTAGCTGGATGACCCTGGCGGAGACCTTCATCGGTTCTTGCGCCATCCTGCCAAATCTTATCGAGATCGAAGTGCGGGAAAAGAGCGCCGAGGCCGTATCAGGAACCAAGTGATGATCGATCAACGACCTCCCATCGTCGAAGAGAGAACCCGGATCGGAGACTGGGAAATGGATACCGTGATCGGTCGGCCGGGCGGACCGGTTCTCGTCACGATGGTCGAACGCCGGAGCCGTTTTACTTTGATCAGAAAGGTGCCATCAAAGGAAGCCATCGGGGTCACTGCAGCCATCCTGGAAGCCACCAAGCCATACCGGGACAAGGTTCTGAGCCACACCTACGACAACGGTAAAGAGTTTGCGATGCACGAACTGCTCACTGAGATCCTGGAAGCACAAGCCTACTTCGCCCACCCATACCACTCGTGGGAACGGGGGCTCAACGAGAATACCAACGGGCTGATTCGCCAATATTTCCCAAAGAGAACCGACTTCTCAACCATCACCTGCAAAGACGTGAAGGAGGTTCAAGACAAGCTCAACCGACGCCCCCGAAAATGTCTCGACTTCCAAACTCCAAATGACATCTTTTTCGCCACCGCCCAAGTTGCGCTGCACGCTTGAATCCGCCTTGGAAATCCTTCTTCCATCTACGGCCGAACAACAAAAGATCGCCGACTGCCTCAACGCCCTCGACACTCTCATTGGTGCTCAGGCCAAAGAGATCGCGGCCCTCAAAGACCATAAGAAGGGCATGATGCAGCAACTCTTCCCTAACCCCAATCTGTGCAGGGCATGAATGGACTTCGCACATATCAGGGCTTGCGCACTTTGGTGACCCGGCGACTGCGTAACGACCTGAACGACAAAGATATTATCCTCCTTTTTGCCTACAATCGCACCGGCAAGACCCGCCTCTCCATGGAGTTCAAGGACGCGGGCAAGCGCCGGAACAACGGCAACGCGGACACCCTCTACTTCAACGCCTACACGGAGGACCTGTTCATCTGGGAGAACGACCTCGACGGCGACAGCGCCCGCCATCTCCAACTCAACGCCGACTCGAGCTTCTTCAACGGTCTCACCGACCTTGCCCTCGACGAAACCATAGCGGGTTACCTAAGCCGCTACGCTGACTTTGAGTTTCATATTCACATCTACGAACAGGCGGACTACGCACGATGGCGAGAAGAAGGTCGTTGGGACGATGCTGAATCTCTCCGAAAGCAGTTCGAAGATGAATTGCTTGGAAAGCCGAGTCATGTCTCGTTTCGAAAGGGTGAAGTCGAGAATATCAAGATCTCCCGTGGCGAGGAGAACATCTTCATTTGGTGCCTGTTCATGGCCATTTGCGAGCGGCTCCTCGACGGTCACGCCTCTTACCAGTGGGTGAAATACCTTTTCATCGACGACCCCATCTCCTCGCTCGACGACAATCATGCCATCGCGGTCGCCTGCGACCTCGCGAAGCTTCTCCGCCGCGCCGCCAGCCGGACGAACGCAAACGGTGATCCCGCCCCGATCAAGGTCGTCTTCTCGTCTCATCACGCCCTGTTCTTCAACGTGATGTGCAATGAACTCGGCAGGTCGAAGGATGGAGAACCGAAGGTGAAGTCGAAGCGCTACTTCCTCCACCGCCCCAATGCCGAGGGCCGGTACACCCTCCGCGCCACCGAGGACACGCCCTTCTTTCACCACGTCGCGACGCTTGCCGAGCTCCAGAAGGCAGCCGATCCCGACACCGGCACGCTCTACACCTTTCATTTCAACGCCCTGCGCAGCATCATGGAGAAGACCGCCTCCTTCTTCGGGCACCCTAAGATCGATTTCTGTATCAAAGAATTCGCGAACGACGAGAATCAGGCCCTCTTCAACCGGGCTCTGAATCTCCTCAGCCATGGAAAATACGCCATCCACGAACCCACCCTGATGGGCGAGGACAACAAGGACCTCTTCCGTCAGATACTCGACGATTTCATCACCCGTTTCCAATTCGACCTGCCCGACATTCTCGGCGGGCAAGCGACACCGACCCAACCCCCTGCTGCCCATGCCTGACGATTTCAGCAGTTTCATCGTCTACGTGGATGAGAGCGGTCATGCCGCGCCGGATCCTGACCCGAACTATCCCTGCTTCGTCTTGGCGCTCTGTCTCTTCGAGAAGAAGTATTATTGCCGGTCTCTCGCCCCAGCCTTGCAAGAACTGAAGTTTCGGTTCTTCGGACACGACATGGCGGTGATGCACGAACGGGAGATTCGGAAGTCTTTGGGCCCGTTCTCGATTCTCAAGGAGAAGGAAACACGGGCGGCCTTCTTTGAAGGGCTCAATCAACTGATGGAAAAGGCGGAATTCGCGGTGATTTCCAAGACCATCATCAAGGACGGGCAGCATCTTCCCGAGGAGAATCTCTACCACATCGCCCTGCAACACTGCCTGGAAACGCTCTACTCGACGCTTAAAGGGGTCAATGGCCACGAAGACCTCACCCACGTGGTCTTCGAGCAGCGCGGTGCCAACGAGGACGGGCAACTTGAACTGGAATTCCGCCGGATCTGCTCCGGTGACAATCGGCATCAGCTCAATTACCCTTTTGTCCCGATTTTCGCGTCAAAAAAGGCAAACTCATCGGGCCTTCAGTTCGCTGACCTGATCGCCCGGCCCATCGGCTTATCCCGTCTAAAACCAGATCAGCCGAACCGCGCGTACGAGATCCTCAAAAAGAAAAAATTCAACCCCGCATTGGAACAATCCGAATTCAAACTGAACCCCTAGAAAAACAAAGGGCCACGGAGAATTCCCCGTGACCACGATGCCGGCTGAGAATTCCCAACCCGGAGTCAAAGAAACACACTCCGACCGGTCGGGCAACCAGAAATCCGCACATTGTGCGAAGTATTGCCCCACTTCCAAAAAGTTCACCATTTTCACTCCATGACCCAACAAGACCAGAAACAACTCGGCAGAACGCTCTGGAACATCGCAGGCCAACTACGCGGCGCGATGAGCGCGGATGACTTCCGCGACTACATGCTTTCCTTCCTCTTCCTGCGCTACCTCTCCGACAACTATGCCGAGGCGGCGAAGAAGGAACTCGGCAGCGACTACCCGAAGCTGGAAGAAGAAGACAAGCGCACCCCGTTGCAAGTCTGGTATGAGGGGAATGAGGCGGATGTCCCCGACTTCGAGAAGCAGATGCGGCTCAAGGTGCACTACGTCATCGAGCCGCACTACCTCTGGAGCCACATCGCAGAGATGGCGCGGACTCAGGACGGGGAGCTTCTCAACACCCTGCAGGCGGGATTCAAGTACATCGAGAACCAGTCCTTCGAGAGCACCTTCAGCGGGCTGTTCTCCGAGATCAACCTCGCCTCCGAGAAGCTCGGTAAGAACTACGAAGCCCGGAACAAGAAGCTCACCAAGATCATCGCGGAAATTGCCCGCGGCCTGGACGAGTTCTCGACCGACAAGGACACCCTCGGGGACGCCTACGAGTACTTGATCGGCCAGTTCGCGGCCGGCTCAGGCAAGAAGGCGGGTGAGTTCTACACGCCGCAACAAATTTCCAACATTTTGTCCGAGATCGTAACCCTGGACAGCCAAGAGCCGAAGACCGGGAAGCGAAAGAAGCTCGACAAGGTGCTCGACTTCGCCTGCGGGTCGGGCTCGTTGCTCCTGAACATCCGCAAACGGATGGGCGCGCGGGGCATCGGCCACATCTACGGGCAGGAGAAGAACATCACGACCTACAACCTCGCCCGGATGAACATGCTTCTCCACGGGGTGAAGGATGCTGAATTCGAGATCTACCACGGCGACACCCTGGAGAACGAATGGGACATTTTCCGAGAGCAGAACCCTGCCAAGAAACCGGCCTTCGACGCGGTGGTCGCCAATCCGCCGTTCAGCCTCCGCTGGGAACCGGGTGAGGAGACGGGGAAGGATGTGCGCTTCAAGAACTACGGCGTCGCGCCAAAGTCGGCCGCTGACTTCGCTTTCCTGCTACACGGCTTCCACTTCCTCAAGCAGGACGGCGTCATGGCCATCATCCTGCCTCACGGAGTCCTTTTCCGTGGAGGAGTCGAGGCCCGCATCCGCAAAAAGCTCCTCGACGATGGCCACATCGACACCGTAATCGGCCTGCCCGCGAACCTCTTCTACTCCACCGGCATCCCTGTCTGCATCCTCGTCCTCAAAAAGTGCAAGAAGCCCGACGACGTGCTTTTCATCAACGCCAGCGAGGGCTACGCCAAGGACAAGCGGCAGAACCGCCTGCGGACGGGGGAGGATGATGAGCCCAACGACATTCAGAAGATCATCGACACCTACACCAACCGCACGGAGGAGGAGCGCTACTCCCGGCGGGTGAGTTTGGAGGTGATCAGGGACGACAACGACTACAACCTGAACATCACCCGCTACGTCAGCACCGCCGAGCCAGAGCCCGTGATCGATCTCAAGAAGACGCACAAGGCAATCGTCGCGGCCGATGACGACATCCGAAAGATGACCGCGAAGCACAACGAGTTTCTTAAGGAGCTTGGTCTTCCCCTTTTGCCGGATGGCGCGGACAAGGTGAAGGATTGAGGTTTATCGCTAGACGACTTTCCTGCACCTCTCCTCAAATCGCTCAGCCCTTCATTGCTCCAGATCATTCCGCTCGCGGCGGATCAGGTCGGACTCGCTGACGGCCCGTTCGAGGGTCTCCAGAGCTTCGGTGAGGTGGCAGTTCACTTGTTGGAGGGGCGTGCCCGTGGTCGGCCAGGCACCCACGCTCCGGACCTCCTCGAGGTAGTGTCGGGCAAGAGGTCCGGCTGGGCTGGTTGTCAGGGATGACTTTCCCCCGACCGCGGACAGCAGGATCTCGGCCACAGCATCAATTGCGGCCTGTTTGAGCGCCCGACCCTTGGCCAGGTGGAGCTGGAACCGGAGCTTGGCTGCAACGTGGCGGCTCTGCAGGACCACGATATCCTCGAGGCTGTCACAGAGCCGCCGCAGGTGGGCCACGTCATCGTCTTTGCCAGGGTTGGCAAGCCGCGCGATGGTGTCGGCCGCGATCAACTCGTCGTGCTCGGCGGTATTGAGCTGGCTACACAGCTCCTTTGCCTCCTCGACGAAGCGCTTGAAGGCGGCAACCCGGGTGTCGGAAGTTGGGTCCATCTCGGGAATCAGGATTTGGTGAGGGTCTTGAGGAAGGCGGCACAAGCGGCACTGAAACGGGTGGCTTCTGCGGCGATCTCGACCCGTGCAGTCTGGGACCGATCGAGAGTGGCCAGGGAGGATTTCAGAGCCTTGATCCGGTCCGAGAGCGGGACGGTTGTCATGCCGATTGAACAGTGGGCCGTCCGCAAGGTGCGCTGCTGCCGCTCCACGAGGGTCGGGACCGTGAGCGCCTGACTTGTGTCGCCATTGGCTTGCCGGACCCTGGGGCGTTCGGTTTCGAGCTGGGCGTTCTGCAAGACTTCCTCAAAGTCTGAGACGGCCTCATGACGCATCTCACCAAAAAAGGCCGATGTTTCGTTGAGAGCGGCGTTACTCGCCTTTTCGCAGGTCGTCACCAGTGAGGCGAGATCTGCCTGGAGACGAGGCCGGCGGATTCCTTTGACCGTCACGTCCTCTTCGGCCTGCGTGAGGTCCTTGAGGAGTTTACGGGCTTCAGACTCGTCCTGGCACTCGCACATGCGTGCCTTGATCGCATCACGCTCGTGGGTGGCGGTGTCGAGGGAGGAGAGTTCCGTGTCGATGGCTTCGACCTGCTGGATAAGTTCGCGGAACGCATCAAGTTTCGGTGTAAGGAAGTTGCTCATACACCTATACCCGCAGTGTCAACGATTCGGCGAAACTCTAGCGAGAATTGCCAGAACGGGGACCTTGCCGGGGATTTGCGGGAGGGCTTCCCTTGTCGTTCAGGGCCGCAACAACAGCCTCGGCCCCCTTGCGGTAGAGGGTCACGGCGAGTAACTCGCCATCGACCATGACGGCCCAGTATCGAGACGGGTAGCCATCGGGTTTCAGGTAGCGGGTGACTTCGGCTCTCATTTCTTCCAGCCTTCTCTGCGGGCCCGAGTTTTCACCGTATTCGGGGAGAGCCCGAACTTCTCAGCAGCCTCCCGGAAATTGCGGCACTCCTCCCAATGGGCCCGGACCTGTTGCCAGAGGTCATCGCCGAATCCGGGATTGCCCACCTTACCCTTGCTTTCGACGGGTTCGGGTTTGACCGGAGGTTCGGTCGTGGCCGAAAATGGCACCGGCTCGTCGGGTGATTGGTCGATCTCCGCAGCGAGATTGCCGAGGATCTCGGTCACGATCTCACGGATCAATGGGACCGGGATCTCGGTGATGGTGAAGACCAGTCCCCGCA
>JALQTQ010000205.1 GCA_023263995.1 Akkermansiaceae bacterium
ATCTGACGTCTAAACATCATTTGTCACAACTTCTGCTGTGACGCGCTTAGCTATCAAATTGACTTTGGTTTGGAAGCCTCACAGCTCCCCGGAAGGACCTAAACAGGCCTACTCCCGTGACCCGCACCTTGATTTTTTCAATCGAAAAATCTCAAGACGCAGCACACAATATGATTTTTTGTCATTTTCTTTCCGCAGATCAGCCTTCAGGTCTGGTGACGAGTGCCGCTATCGACACTGGCTCCTTTCCTGATGGTGGAAGGATCTGCGAAACCCATGCTTTCAAAGAACTATGGACCGGAAGACTAGGCAGGCCCGCTGATGAACTGTCACCTTGGCGGGCCCTGTCGAGCTTTTCTCAGTCGCGGCCGGTAGCGGCTGCGGGGCAACCCTAACGATTTCACGCGACACGTCAACGTTTTTAGGGAAGAAAATGCTCTTTTTTTTAATTTGAGATTAGGATCTCCTCTAGAATCTGTTGATCAATGACTTATGAGTAAGTCACATTACCTCTCGGTCAGCACCGCTTCGATCATACGCAGTACATGCCGGCATTCGTTGACCCGATGGACCCGGTGAATCATCGCTCCATTCCTTCGAGTCAGCGCGGTCAGTGCCTGGGTGGGGTGCTCTCGACAGGCCAATCCATCGCGTTCCATGAGCGAGCCGAGGAATGATTTACGCGAGAGCCCCATCAAGACAGGTCGTTCAGCCACCTCAAGGCTGGCGAGACCAGCAATGAGGGCCAGATTGTGATCCAGAGATTTTCCAAAACCGATTCCGGGATCAAAGACGATTCGCTCGGCAGCGATCCCAGCGGCTACAAGAGTGGCGAGGCGCTCTTGGAAGTAGGACCTTACCTCGCCCACGACATCGGCATACCGGGGATTTCGCTGCATCGTCCTGGGTGATCCCTGCATATGCATGACCACGATCCCACAATCGAGAGGAGCGCAAAGATCGATCATACGCGGATCGCGGAACCCTGTGACGTCGTTCACGATACTAGCACCTGCCTTGAGTGCGGCCTCCGCTACCTCCGGCTTACTTGTATCAACCGAGAGGATTGCTTTCACTCTTCCATTCAAAGCTTCGAAGACTGGCCGGATTCGTCTGATTTCCTCTTCAACAGGAACCGCGGTCGCTCCGGGGCGAGTGGATTCACCGCCGATATCGAGGATATCGGCTCCCTCAGCGAGGAGACGGTTGGCCGAGGACAGGGTATCCTCCAGGTGGAGATTTTCACCGCCATCTGAGAACGAATCAGGGGTGATATTGAGGATCCCCATGACGAGGGCGCGATGATCCAGAGCCCACACCGTCCCGCCAGCACGCCAAACCGTTCTGTTCCTTCTTCCGGAGTTGCCATTTCTCTCCCTGTTCTTCATCGTTCCCGACACACCCCTACCATCTCGATGAAAAAAGCCATCTCTATTCTGCTTGCCCCCCTCGTCGTATGGGGGGCCGCCTGTGCCGACGACGACCTTTGGGAGTCGAAAGGCCCCCATGTCCGTATCAAGCGAAACGACCAGGACGGTTCTTATGTTGTGTTCGAACGCTCACCGGACGATCGGCGCCTCGTCAAGACTACCAAGAATCAAAACGGCCAGGTCAAGATGCGGGCCACCTATAAGAGGAACGAGAAAGGCTTTCTCACCTTTGGGCAGATTCACGACGGTCAAGGCACCTTGATTTACCGGGTGCAGTATGGGTATGACAAGAAAACCGGGCGGCTCATTGCCGAACAGATGTTCGATGCTCGGGTCAAGAACTACTATCCCCTTTGGTATACCGACCCTGAGACTGGGAAGAAGATCAAAGTGGTCGACCCCGAAACCGGAGAACGGGTCGAGATGCCGGTCCGCCGAGTCTATTATTTTTACGATGCTGAGGGTAACCAGAGTCGGGCTCTTTCGCTTGTTCCCATGGATGGCCAGAAGGCCGAGGAGGCCTTTCGTCGAACTGGCAAAACCCTTTCCCTTTACGGTGAAGAGGATGAGTTTGACGCCAGCAAGAGCACCCGTGGTGATCAGAATCCCTTCGATCAGGAAAAAAGGAAACAAGAGCAATGAAACCCGAGCGGGTTTTCCAAATTCTCCTTGCCAGCGGTTTGGTGGCGGGCGGCTGGTTGTATGGCGACTACTGGAAGAAGAGCGGCCGCTTGGCAGACCAAGGCGAGGGACTGAGCGAACTTCGCGCTGCCAACAGCGAACTCACGCAAGAGATCGATCGACTTGAGGAAGAGTTGGCACAGGTTCGTTCGATGCTCTCCAGTGGGCCCTATCCCGTTCCCGACAAGGTCATTTCTTGGGTGGAAGGGGAGCACGACATGGTTTTTCTCAAAGCTCCTGATGTCCGCTTGGCGTCACCCACCGAATTGCGTGAGGCCGCTCGCCGAAACCTCGACTTTGTGCATGGCGAGGCCAATTTGGAAAACGAGGGGCAGGTTTGGGAGCTTCTCGGGATCCTCCCCCCGAACCAGCGGCTGAGAACACAACTGCTCTTTGTCAACAGCAGTGGGCTCAAGGGGATTTTTGATTTCACCAATGAGCGCATTCTCCTATCGGAGAACTTTGACCCGGTGAGCGTCCCTGACCAGTCGGTGCTTGTGCGCCTTTTGGCCCAACAGCTTTCCTTTCAGAACCATCCCCGCAAGGAATGGACGAGCCGGGACCAGTGGCAGGCATGGGAAGCTTTGCACACCGGGGCCGCCGCAGCTCTTCAAGCGAGATTTCTGCGCCGCAACTCGGCAGCCAACGAGGCCGACTGGGGCGATCCCGAACCTCAGCGCCAAGCTCTCCTGAACGACCTTGCTCCTGCCCTTGCAGGTTTTTGCAATTTTCCCTTCATCGAGGGTTCCGACTACACCCGCTTTTTCTACCTCGACTCACGTGAGGCCTTCGCCGAGATGTTCCGTGACCCTCCCACCAGCACGCGACAGGTCCTCCACCCCAATCAATCACCGCTGACGTGGCAGGACCCTCCCGCCCCGGCCCTCCCCGGCGAGAACATCTTCCAGAGCAATCTAGGGGAACTCGGCCTCCGCCTCTGGCTCGATCCTGCACTCGGAAACAGCGAGGCCGAGGAACTGGCGTCCGGCTGGGTCTTTGACCAGTATTACCTCCAAAGAGACGGACGATCTCAAATCTTGGTCTGGCAAATCGTATTGGAGAACGAGGAAAAGGCTGAAGCGCTTAGGAAGATCATCGAGCAGCGCATCCTCCCGGATCTTCGCGAAGTTCAGCCGATACGATCTCTCACTCTTGCTCGCTCTGGAGCAACGCTAACCCTGACCAACGCCCCAGTTCCGGAATGACGGCAAGGCAAGTGATCTTTAGCGGTAAGGTCCAGGGGGTGGGGTTTCGCTATCATACCAAGGAACTGGCCTTGGGATTTGAGGTTGTAGGATGGGTAAAAAACCTGCGCGACGGTACCGTCGAACTCCAAGTGATGGGCCAGAAAGCGGAGGTCGACGAGTTTCTGAGCGAAATCATCGAAGAATCGGAACTGGCCCCCCTGATCCGGAACCACTTGGTCACGGAAATTGAACTTCTTGAGGGTTGCAAAGAGTTTCGGATTGCCAATTGAGCCCAAAGAGAAACGACCCGGATCTTGCCTTATGAACCGCAGACGCGGCGATGTCCCAGCCGCAGACCAGGACATGTGATCCTAGTCTTATCACTTCTTTCTGTTGGTGAACTGAAATTTTCTGAGGAAGGAATCTTCGCTCTCGCGAGGTCGGCAAGCATCCTCGGGGCCTTGCGCCCGACTCGGTGCAGCGATCAAAAAACCCCGACCGCTTTCGCGGACGGGGCCTTGAATTTTTGTGATTCGATCGCGATCAGCTCACTTCACCGCGAGCCATCCCCTTTTCCTCAAGGGCGGCTTGGGCGGCAGCGAGGCGAGCGACCGGAATGCGGAAGGGGGAGCAAGAGACGTAGTCAAGTCCGGCTCGGTGGAAGAACTTCACCGAATCAGGATCTCCACCGTGTTCGCCGCAGATGCCAATCTTCAGCTTCTTCTTGGTGGAACGACCGCCCTTCACTCCCATCTCAACCAATTTGCCAACACCGGTCTGATCGAGGCTAGCGAAGGGGTTGTTGTTGAGAATCTCCTCATCTTGATAGGTCGGAAGGAAGCTCGACGAGTCGTCGCGCGAGAGGCCAAGCCCCGTTTGAGTCAGATCATTTGTTCCGAAAGAGAAGAACTCGGCGTGCTCGGCCACCTCATCGGCGGTCAAGGCGGCACGTGGGATCTCGACCATTGTTCCGACCGTGTATTTCAGCTCGCTCTTCTTGAGACCAAGTTTCTCGCGCACTTCGGCGGCAGTGGTGTCGATGACTTCCTTCTGGAGCTCAAGCTCACGAGCATAGGACACGAGAGGAACCATGATTTCGGGAAGGACCTTGGTGCCCTTCTTCTGGACCTCATGGGCAGCTTCGAGAATGGCCTCGACCTGCATCGCAGTGATGGCCGGGTAGCTGATGCCGAGTCGGCAACCACGGTGACCGAGCATCGGGTTCTCCTCATGAAGAGCGGCCACCCGCCGACTGATGGCAGCAGCGCTCATGCCGATCTTTTTGGAAAGATCTTTCTTCTGGGCCGCGGTCATTGTGCCGATGAACTCGTGCAGAGGCGGATCGAGAAGCCGGATGGTGGCCGGGCGTCCGTCGAGTGCCTTGAAGATCCCGATGAAGTCTTTCTTCATGAAGACCTTGATCTTCTCGAGGGCCTTGGCGCGCCCTTCGTCGTCGCTGGCGAGGATCATCTCGCGGACCGAGTCGATGCGGTTACCCTCGAAGAACATGTGTTCGGCGCGGGTCAGGCCGATACCTTCGGCCCCGAACTTGATGGCCTGCTTGACCTGCTCGGGAGTGTCCGAGTTGGTGCGGACACCGAGTTTGCGAAGCTTGTCGGTCCAATCCATGAGCAT
Organism: Akkermansiaceae bacterium; assembly: GCA_023263995.1. GTDB lineage: Bacteria > Verrucomicrobiota > Verrucomicrobiia > Verrucomicrobiales > Akkermansiaceae > SW10. The sequence continues at coordinate 4,934 of JALQTQ010000205.1, forward strand.
CGTGAACTTCTTGTAGGTATCGGAACGCTTGGCCGCAGCCTTGTTTTCAATCAATCCCTGGATGACTTTGGATGGCGACGTCTTGATGGACCCGGAATAAATATTGCCCACGAAACCATTGAGCGAGATTTCATCGCCTTCCTTGAGGACGACTCCGTTTCCGGTCAGGGTTTTCTTGCTGTAATCGATGGTCATATTGTGGGCACCGCAGACGCAGACCTTGCCCATCTGCCGGGCCACAAGGGCAGCATGGGAGGAAGCTCCTCCTTCGGTAGTAAGGATACCGCCAGCGGCGATCATCCCGCGGAGATCTTCCGGAGAGGTGGCTTGGCGAACCAAGATGACAGCCTCACCCTTGGCGGCGGCAGCCACCGAATCTTCGGCAGAGAAATAAATCTTGCCGGAAGCAGCACCGGGGCCAGCCGGGAGGCCGGAGCCCACCTTGGTTGCAGCTTTCTCGTCCTTGGAATCAAAAATCGGGGCGAGGAGGTGGCTGAGGTCATCGGCCGGGATGCGCAAAATCGCTTCTTCTTGAGTGATGAGGCGCTCGTTCACCATGTCGAGGGCGATGTTCACGGCGGCGAAACCAGTTCGCTTGCCGTTACGGGTTTGGAGCATCCAGAGTTTTCCCTCTTCAATGGTAAACTCAACATCTTGGACATCACGGAAGTGCTCCTCGAGTTTTTTGCGGATTTCGAGGAGTTCCTTGTAGGGCTGAGGCAGGTCTTTGGCCATCTTGGCGATGGGCTTGGGAGTCCGGACCCCGGCGACGACGTCCTCGCCTTGGGCATCGATGAGATACTCGCCATAGAAGACGTTTTTCCCGGTGGCGGGGTCGCGGGTGAAGGCCACTCCGGTTCCGGAACTCTTGCCGGTGTTCCCGAAGACCATGGCCTGCACGTTGACAGCCGTTCCCCAAGCGGCGGGGATGCCGTACTTTTGACGGTAGACGATGGCACGGTCGTTATTCCAGGAATTGAAGACTGCATTGACTGCTCCCGTGAGTTGCTCACGCGGGTCTTCGGGAAAGCTCTTTCCGGATCGGTCCTTGATGAGTTGTTTGAACTCGGCCACCACCTCACGAAGGTCGGCTTCCTGAAGACCGGAGTCGTCCTTCACCTTGGCCTTGGCCTTGGCCTTATCGAGAATGACCTCGTACGGATCATGGTGCTCACCGGCTTCGGCCTCGACCTCCATCACCACACTGCCATACATTTGGAGGAAGCGACGGTAGGAGTCCCAGGCAAACTTGGGATTCCCGGTCTTCTTGGCGAGGGCCTCGACAACCTCGTCGTTGATGCCGAGGTTGAGGATGGTGTCCATCATGCCGGGCATCGACTCGCGTGCCCCGGAACGGACCGAGAGGAGCAGCGGGTTTTCGAGGTCACCGAACTTCTTCCCCATCGCTTTCTCGACCTTGGCGATATTCTCCTC
>JALQTQ010000206.1 GCA_023263995.1 Akkermansiaceae bacterium
ATGGATGTTTTCCTCGTGGGCATGACGGCCGAGGACGAGCTTGAGTTCAGGCGCGGTGACCAGTTCGCGGACGACGTGGAGGATATTGTCTCCCACGATCCCCTCGGCAGCGGAAAAATAACCGATGCCCATCTTGATGATCCACCGCTCGACATCGGAAATGTCATTGCCGCGCCACTGCTCGACATCCTTTTGCATCTGAATGTCCTCTGGCTCCCAGTGGTTACCCTTCATGCTCTTGTAGAGATCGTAGGCCCACTGGTATTTCAGGGGGAGGATGTTGAAGAACATGGTGTCGCGACCATTGATGACCGATTTGGCAGCGATGGCGGCATCCGCCTTATCGCGATCAAGGACAAAAGTGCGGTCTCCGAGGGTGATGGTGGTGGTCTCAGACATGGGAATAACGGGTGTTTTGGGGTATTTTTATTAAGGTTTCTTGAAAATCAGGCAGCGCCGCTGGACAGGGTAGGAGATTATCCTCGGAGGGCGCTTTGTTGCAAGTGGATTTTTGCTCATCTGGTATGAACAAATTATTAACAATACAACATATTGTGTTTTAGTATTTCACCCGGGCCAGGTCTGAAAATGGCAAATGAGCTGGAAAAGTTCGATTTTTCGAGGAATTCAGGCCCGGGTTTCGTGTTCGACGCAAGAGCCTGGGGGCTCTTGGTGGGGCCCCCGGAAAAAAAACAATCTGTTAGAAGGCCGGGAGGCGGGCGGATAAGTTCAAAAAAGTCCCGACTCCAGGGCCACAAGGGCCTCCGAAACCGGGATACTTAAGAACACCAAAGGAATAAAATTTTGTGGTCTGCGTGGTTCAGGTCGCTGAATCGAGACAATGGCAGCCGGCGAGGTGGTCGTTAACGAGCCCCATGGCCTGCATGAAGGAGTAGCAGGTGGTGGGACCAAGGAAAGACCAGCCTCGTTTCTTGAGATCCTTGCTGAGCGCGACTGCTTCGGGACAAGTGGTGAGAGTGCGGGCCTCGGCCCAGACGAGGGGCTGAAGGCGGCGGACGGGCTGGAATTGGAGAAAGTAGGAATGAAGGCTTGAGAATTCGCTGAGCAGTGCGAGGGCGCGCCCGGCATTGTTGATGGTGGAGAGGATCTTGCCCCGGTGCCGCACGATTCCGCCGTCATGGAGGAGCCGCGCAACATCGTTTTCAGTGAAGCGAGCGACGCGGTGGAAATCGAACCCCGCGAAGGCGGCCCGAAAGTTTTCCCGTTTCCGGAGGATGGTGAGCCAGGAGAGACCGGCCTGGAACCCTTCGAGACAGATCTTTTCGAAAAGTCTGAGGTCATCAGTCACTTCCCTGCCCCACTCCTCGTCGTGATAGCGGCGGTAATCCTCGTCATCACCGCACCACCAGCAGCGGGCCCGGCCATCGGGTCCCGTGATCAATCCCTCTGAATTTTTGGCCACGGCTCGAGGCTATCCCGGGTTGGCCGACCGCGACAAGGTCCGGAGTTCCAGAAAAAAGCCCCCGGAAGACTTCTGGAGGCTTTGTTTTGATGAGGCCGAGCTTGCGGCCGATGCTGGCCCACAGCAAGATCGACGGTGAATCAGGCCGAGGCAAGCGGTCGGCATCAGCGATACCGACACCCGAATCGCGGAAGCTCTGGGGTAAGTGGCTATCAAGACGGCCGGAACTGTGACTGCACTGACTTGGGAATTTTCAGGGAGTCGCTCAGGAAAAGCTCAGTTTGCGGTCGAGTGAGCGGTATTGGATGGCCTCGAGGAGGTGGTCGGTTCCCAGTTCGAGGGCACCGCCGAGGTCGGCAATGGTGCGGGCCACCTTCAGGATGCGGTCGTGGGCCCGGGCCGAGAAATTGAGTTGTTCCATTGCTTGTTCCAGAATGAGAGAACACTCGGGCGAGACTCGGCAGTGCTGGCGCATCACGCGGGGACCCATCGCGGAGTTGGTGCGGAGGCCCGGGGTGTCATGGAATCGCCCCTGTTGCACCCGGCGGCAAGCTGCCACCCGATCGCGTACTGTGGCCGAGGATTCACTTTGTTCGTCCGAGGCCAACTGCTTGTAGTCGATGAGGGGAACCTCCACATGGAGGTCGATGCGGTCAAGGAGGGGGCCGGAGATTTTAGCTCGGTAGGATTCCACCTGGCGCGGGCTGCAGCGACACTGTCGGACGGGGTCTCCGAGGAAGCCACAGGGGCAGGGATTCATGGCGGCGACGAGGAGGAATCGAGTCTGAAATTTCAAGGTTCCGGCGGCCCGTGAGATCGTGACCTCCCCGTCTTCGAGCGGCTGGCGAAGGACCTCAAGGGTGGAGCGGCGGTATTCCGGAAGCTCGTCAAGGAAGAGGACCCCGTTGTGGGCGAGGGAAATTTCTCCCGGCCCGGGATTGGTCCCGCCCCCGAGGAGTCCGACATCGGAGATGGTATGATGAGGAGAGCGGAAGGGTCGTTCCGTCACGAGGCCCTCCCGGGCGTCGAGGAGACCGGCGATGGAGTGGATGCGGGTGGTCTCGATGGCTTCCTGCTCGCTGAGATCGGGCATCAGGGAGGGCATGCGCTTGGCGAGCATCGACTTGCCCGTACCGGGCGGCCCGACCATGAGAATGTTATGGCCCCCGGCTGCGGCAATCTCGAGGGCGCGTTTGACGTTATGCTGGCCCTTCACTTCGTCGAGATCGGCGGCATGGCCGCGATTTCGGGACTGCACCAAGGAAGGGCGGGGTTCCGGCGCGCGGGTGGCGTCTTTTCCGGTAATAAAATGCCAGGCCTCGTGAAGCGACCTGAGCCCAAAGACTTCGATCCCGGTGACCATGGCGGCCTCGCGGGCATTTTGCTCGGGGAGGAGGAGGCGCTTGCGGCCTGCGGCCTTGGCTCCGAGGGCGATCGAAAGGGCCCCCTTGACAGGCCGAAGCGATCCATCGAGAGCCAGTTCTCCCACGATCATGAGGTCGCGTGCGTGGGGGAGTTCCTCCTCCTGCTCGCAGGCGATCATGGCGAGGGCGATGGGAAGATCAAAGGACGGACCCTCTTTGCGGAGGTCGGCCGGGGCAAGATTCACCGTGTGAACACCATAGATGTAATTGAAAGCCGAGGCCAGTATGGCGGTGGTCACGCGGTCGCCCGATTCCCGAACGGCGGCATCGGGTAAGCCCACAATGTTGATGCGCCCGGCATTTCCCCCGTCCGCGGCCCGGGCCGAGACTTCCACTTCCACTTCAACGGCTTCCACACCACGGAGAGCCGCACTATAAACCTTCGCAATCACAAGTGTGAATATGATGTTCAAGATAACAGTTGTCACGCTTTTGTTTGGCAGAGATTGCCCGAAGGCAAAATTTTCTTATGCTGCGGGCGTGCTACAGATCGTCTTCAACGAAATCAGTGCGGCCGAGATCTCACAACTGGACACCTTGGACCAGTTGGAGTTGCTCGATGAGTTCAAGGTGACGCGTGGTGACCTGGAGCACCTTGACGGCGAGCGCTTCGGCCGCATCGAACGCGAGGGGAAAATGCTCTATCGCTTCCGGTCCAGCGAATGGCGTTTCTATTTCGAGGTCGTAGGCGACCAAGTGGTGGTGCACCGAGTGCTGCATCGCGGGACTTTTTCGGACTTCCTCTATCGCTCCAAGCTCCCGATGGGAGAAGACGAAGCTCTGGCGGAATCCAAGCATTTCTGGAAGCTCATCGACGAGGGGCGGCAAGCCCGGCGGAGCTGAATCCTTCCAAGCCAGCCCCCCCGAACCATGAAACACGTCACTCTCCTCTTGTTGTCCATGTCCTTCCTGCATGCGCAGGTTGCGGGCGAACTCGAAAAGGCGAAAGCCGCTGTGGAAATCCTCGACCGATGGCATGCCGCCGATCCGGTGAAGGCCGAGCGGAGCCTGCATTTCGTTCTCTGGACCCCGAAGGGCCGTCCCGCACCGGAGATGTATGAAGAACGCCTGACTCGGATCATGACCCACATTCAGGACTTCTACGAGCGGGAAATGCAGCGTCTGGGCTTCGGGCCCCGCTCGATCAAGCTGCCGATGGAGGGTGCCAAGCTAAAGATCAACCTGATCGAGGGCAAAAAGCCGGAAACAGCCTACGGCATGTCGTCGGGGTCCGAAATTCGCAAGGAATGCCTGACGGTGCTGCGCGCGCAAGGCATCAATGCCGACGAGGAAACCCTCGTTCTCTTTTGCAATCTCGCGCATTGGGACGCGGAAAAGCTGATCTTCACCCACCAGTCCCCCTATTACGCCGGAGGCACGGCCCGGGGCGGCACGGCTTGGCAACTGGACTCACCCGAACTGGATACCCTGAACCTCACTCGGAAGGAGCCTCTGATCCGGGACGGCCAGTATGGCCGGATTTCTCTGGGCAAACACAACTCAATCTTCATCGGAGGAATAGCCCATGAATTGGGGCACGCCCTCGGGTTGCCACATTGCCGCGAGCGACCCGATGAAGCGACCCGCGGCACCGCTCTGATGGGATCGGGAAACCGCAGCTACGGCGATGAGCTGCGAAACGAAGGCAAGGGGTCCTTCCTCACCTTGGCCCATGCCCTGCGCCTTGCCTCCCACCCGCAATTCTCGGGCTCGATCAAGGGCCTGAAGTCCCCCGTGACCGCCGAACTCACCGAGCTCAAGCTGACCGCCCGAGGGAAAGCCATCGAGGTCTCGGGCACCTTGTCCGCCACCCCTCCCGTTTACGCGGTGGTGGCCTACTTCGACCCCGAGGGCGGTTCGGACTACAACGCCACCACCGCCACCGCGATCCCCGATCGCGAGGGCCGCTTTACCCTTTCCTGCGACGCTCTGGTGCCCGGAAAAGCGGGGGAACTGCGCCTTATCCCTCTCCATGTCAACGGGTCAACCGGCGGCTGGCTTTCGCAGACCCGATTCAAGTATCCCTACCAAGTCAAACCGGACGGCACGCCGGACCTGAGGACCTACGAGACTTACGCCTCCTTGGCAACTTTCATCGAGGCACTGCGGAGAAACGACCGCGAGACTGCCGTTTCGGAATCCCGCCAACTCAAGGACCCGTATCTGCGCGAGCTCACAGCAAAGGTGCTGGGGCGCGGGCGCCAGGCCACCGTGTCCCCGTCGGCCGCCGATCCCAGTGTGGAGCAAAGTCCCCTCACCGCTTTCTTGCCCTCGTCCGCCAAGGTGGGCTGGCGAGAACCCGCCTACGATCACCTCCCCGAGGCCCCCTTCCTCCTCGAATCAGCCGGTCGTCTCTTCACAACCGGAATCTACGCCCATGCCCCGGCGGCCCACAGATATGATCTCGGTGGTCTCTGGAAGACCCTCACAGGCAGTGCCGGACTCCCCACGTCGAAGTCAGGCAGCGTGGTGTTCGAAATCAGAGGCGACGGCAAATCACTGTGGAAATCGAAACGAGTCCAAGGCGGTGAGATCGTGAATTTCTCGGTGAAGCTCGATGGCGTGACCACTCTCGAGCTCGCAGTCGAACCCACTGCCGACGGTCCCGGGTCCGACTGGGGACTCTGGCTCGAACCCAGTCTCGCCCGCTAATCTTGAAACCAACGACCTTCTCGGGAGATGCAAGGTCGGGACTTTTTTGGTAGTAGGGTAACAATGCGGCGGCCGTTCATGTGGGTTCTCTTATTGCTCGGGATGGCTCCGCTCTGCCTGGGTGATCAGGTAATCGAAGTCTTTCGGAAAAGCTGCATCCAGTGCCACGGCCAAAACGGCAAGATCAAGGGAAAAGTCAACCTGCTCGAGCTCACGGAGCGGGGCCACTTGAAAAAAGACCCCAACCTCCTCCAAAACCTCATAGAGGCTATCGACTTCGAAGAAATGCCACCGGAGGACGAACCACCGCTCGCCGAGGCCACTCGCCGGAAACTCCTCGCGGACCTGCAGGCCCTGCGAACCGAGGCTTTGGCCACCCGGAGGGTCGCACCCTCCACTCCCATCCGTCGCCTGAACCGCTTCCAATATCACAACGCGGTGCAGGATCTCTTCGAGCTCAATTGCACCGTTTTCAGCCTGCCGGAAAGGATGATTCGGGAACACGGGAACTATTTTCAACCGGCCAGCGGATCGATGGGAAACCTCGTGCGCGTGGGAAGCCGACCGCTCGGCAAATCCCAGCTCATCGAACCACGCCTCGCCAACGTCGCGGCTTTTCCTCAAGACCCGGGCCGATCACCTCTCGCTCTCTCCCCTCCTGATGGAGTCCTTCCTCAAGCTCGGCCAATCGATCACCGGGAGCCCGGATTTCGGCCCCAGACATGTGGGCATCTGGCAAGAGTTCTTCGCTCCACCGAACCAGAACCAGGGCAAGCCGCAAACAGTGATCCGAGAAAGGCTCCGGAGCTTTCTCCGTCGAGCCTTCCGGGGCCGGGCCGATGAGGCCACG
>JALQTQ010000207.1 GCA_023263995.1 Akkermansiaceae bacterium
CGCTCCCAAAGAATCTCCAGTGCGCCTTGCTTGTTGCCAAATCGTTTGATGAAAGCACTGCGCTCCAAACCCGCTTTCCGCGCGATTTCGGTCGCCGTGATCTGCTTGAACGACATCTGCTCCAGCAGAGCCACAAAGGCTTCCACGATCTTGCGCTCGTATCCCGACCAACGGTTGCGCTTGGCCTCGCCCAAAAGATCAAAGGACTTCCGGGCCAACTGCATCGTGATCGTCCCCGCTCCCTGCGTGATCTTGTTGTTACGGAAGTTCAGGTAGGCAGCCCGAACCACCCCGACCCAATCAACCCCGTCGTGCTCGTAAAACCGTTGATCCTCCTGAGCCAAGACGGCATTGACGAATACCGGCGGAATTTCCTCAAGCGGGATTGAAAAGCGGTTCTCCACAAACATCGTCCCAATCTCGTTGCCGGCCCGGTCGTGGATGAAGCTCATCTCCTCCTTTTCACCCACCTGAGTCAGGTCATACTTCGCCGCAAGCTCACGATAGGGATTCAGTCGCTCATTTCCATAATAAGCGGCTCCGACCGCAGCAATCAAGCAGAACAAGCAAAAGATCCAAAAGCTCTTTCGCTTGAAAAACCAACGCCGTCGCCTCTTTCTGTTCTTCCCTGACATGATCTCCCGAAAACCCGTCGATCCAACAGGCCTCCAACAGGCATTCCCTTACCCCCGATCGGGCAGCGGAGCAACCACCGACTTGGGCCGGATCATTCGGGCAGAAATCTCGGAATCCGGCCCCCTCTCCTTTGCCGAGTATATGGCCCGGTGCCTCTACCACCCCGAGATGGGATACTACGCCCGCGCTGAATCCACCACCGTCTCCAAGAATGGGGATTTCGTGACCAGCGTCTCAGTCGGACCAGTCTTCGGCACTCTGCTGGCTCGCCGGCTCCACCGCTTTTGGCAGAGTAACGGCTCGCCCACCTCTTTTCCGTTGCTTGAACCCGGGGCCCACGATGGATCACTCGCTCTCGATATCCTCGCCGCCGCCGAAACGCTCGATCCTACCTTCGCCCGCTCCCTCCGCTACCACATCAGCGAGCCCCTTCCCGCCCGACGCACTCTCCTTGAGAACCGCCTGCGCGATCGAGCCACCGTCGTGGCTTCTCCTGATGAATTCCGAGCACCCCTCGGGGCCCTTGTCGCCAACGAGGTCCTCGATGCACTTCCGGTCCCGCTCTTTCTATCGACCCCCGAAGGATGGCAGGAAGTCTTCGTCACCCATGGCCCGGACCGATTGGAATGGGACCTCCGCCCGGCCGATCCCGGGTTGCCCGACAACTTACCCGACGGCTACCTTGCCGAGGGCACTCCGGATTTCGAGGCTTTCCTCACTCCCTTTGCGCGTGCCTTTGACCGCGCCCTGCACCTGTGGATCGACTACGGACTCGATGCCGAAGGCCTCCTCCATCCAGCCCGCACCGTCGGCACCCTGAGGTGCTACCGGAACCATCGCTCCAATGCCCACCCACTCGACCACCCGGGCGAGCAGGACCTCACCGCTGATGTCAATTTCTCCGCCTTCGAATCAGCGGCGCGGAAATTGGGCTTCGAAGTCCACCCGGCCCTCAACCAAGGCCGTTACCTCACCCACTGCGGACGTTCTTGGCTCCTCGAACAACCCTCGCCCCGGGAAATCGCGCAATTTCAAACTCTGATCCACCCAACTCAGTTCGGGAATCGCTTCCATGCCCTCGAACTCACCCAAGGCGCCGGCGAGCGAGCCTTCCCTTGAAGACCACATCCATCGAGGTCACAGAAAGGTGGCAACGTCGCATGGCACCCGGGAATCTTATCGGACCCCTCCGATTTGAATGAAACTTTGAATGGTCCCTCGCCCATGGCGGTCTAAAATCCTTCCCACCGGAATGAAGTCCTTAAAGCGAATCACCATCATTCTCCTCCTGGCATTCGGGGTGACCCTCGGCTGGCACCATTTCCAGCCTGCGTTGCTTGATTTCTATCGGAAGCACTTTCAAACCACAGAGGCCCCCGCCCTTCCTCCCGCCCAGCCCGATCCCGAGCGATACCAGGAGTTGATCGAAGAGCTAGCGCGGGAGCGTTTGGGTTTAACCGAGCGATACGCCCACGCCCGTACCGCCCGAGAAATCTCCGACGTGATCAACGAGTCCCGGAGACTTCTCGAAGCAAGGCTCCCCGAAATGATGCGCTGTTGGCTCGGGACCCCTTGGGATTTCAATGGAACCTGCCAAACCCCGGGCTCGGGAAAAATCGCCTGCGGCTATTTCGTCTCGACCATTCTCCGCGATGCCGGCTTCCAAGTCGAACGAATCCGCCTTGCCCAACAACCCTCGCAGCGAATCATCCGCACTTTCCTACCCAAGGACAAAATGTTCATCCGTGCCGGTCTTTCCTACGAAAAATTCCTCGACCAGGTCGTCGCACGCGGCCCCGGCATCCGCATCGTCGGCCTGGACCGTCATGTCGCCTTTCTGGTGGTCACTCCGGAAGAAAAAATCCATTTCATCCATGCCTCGGGCGCGTCCCCTTACTGTGTGGTCGACGAATCCCGCCACGATGCCACCAGCCTGCAAAACTCGAACTACCGTGTCACCGGTAACCTCACCCGCCACCCCGAGATCATCCACGGCTGGCTCACAGGGTCTGATTGGCCCACTCACCAGCCAGCGGCCTGAGCCAGCCCGGCTCCGGAGGGGCCCGTCATGAGATCTCGAGGAATCACTGAGCGAGGGAAGCTGGAGATCCGACCGCGACCACTGAGCGCTGCCGGCCATGATCATTTCTCAGGAAGAAGCTCAAGACAGTGATCCCGAGACTTCGGCAATTTTCCGTAGGCTTCCAATATCCCGGCGTGCCCGCGCCGCCCGATTCCGAGGAAGCGGGCCACTTCTCGTTCAAAATAATAAAGGGCGCGACGATCCGCGCCACGGTCCTCAAGGTACGAGAGGCCACGATCGAGGAGGTCCGCCATTTCCGGCTCCGGATGATCCCATTCCAGAACCAACTCCAGCAACTGCCCGAAATAGGCCGCCACCACCGCATCCCGGTAGCGCTCCCGCAATCCCTTTCGGAAATCCCGGACCGACACCTCTCCGAGAAGGTGCAGCTCACTCTTGCGACTCGGAATCCATTGGATATCCGCTTGCACGAACAAATCAAGACGGCCCGCAAAGGCACTCCGGGCGCGCCGGGCTCCTTTCGCCACCGTCTTGAGCAAGCCCGCTTCGGCCGACATCCAATGCACAATCAGGCTGGTGTCGCTGAGTTTGGTCAGCCGAATGACTGTCCCACTCCCCTTCTCCATGTCCCATCCATAGCGCGGCCGCCCGCATTCGACAACCCTCCCATCCCGCCCCTTCCCGTCCTCCTTCAATCTCCGCAGACGCGGCATTGATCTCCCGCCTCCAAAATGTCAAACCGCCCTCGTGCCAGCTCCCACCCCCGACACTCGCGGCCAGAACGATGCCCCGCGGTCCCCCTTCGCCGGATGCCTCATCCTCATCGTGATCGGCGTGGTCATCTGCATCCTCGTCGGCACCACCGCCTTCACCCTCAAAAAACAAACCGACGCCTACCAAACCTTCACCGAAGAAGAAGCCCGCCCTGCTCCGGTGGAAGACCCAGCGAAGTTCCCCACCAAGTTCAACTCCCTCGCCAACCGCCTTCGTCACTTCGATCACGAAATTAAAAACAACCGGCCCGCCGAGATCTCACTCACCCCGCTCGACCTCAATCTCGTCATCGCTCGCTTCGACGCCCTCAAAAACTTCCGCGGCCAATTCCATTTCGATACCATCACCGACACCGAAATCGCGGGCACGCTCCACTACCCCTTCAATTCCAACAAAAACCTCCCCGCCTTCGTGCGCTCCATCCTCGGCATCGAAGCTCGCGACAACAACCTGAACGGCACCTTCACCGGCACCCCTCTTCTCACCGACGGGAAACTCATCCTCAACCTCAACAAGATCACCCCATCGCGCGGCGAGGTCCCCGATGATTTTCTCGTCAATATCTCCCGCGTCCTCATCTCCGGCGAACTTGAAAAAGCGCTCGAAGACGATCCCGAAAACCCTCCCGAACTTCTCACGACTCTTCGCAAACTCACCTCCCTGAAGCTGCGCGACGGCAAACTCCTCCTCGTTCACACCCCGGGCGAGGTGCCTCCCAGCGTCAAGGAGGAGGCGGACGCGATGGCCACCAAGGCCAAACAACTCATCGCTCTCGGTGCCGTCATCTTCATCCTCACCATGATCCTTTTCTTCATCCTGATGAGCCGACGACAAAAGGCCAAGCGAGAGGCCGCCCGGGCGGAAAAGCGCGAAAAAATTTGATAAGCGGCCATGACCGTGTCGATTATAGCGACATGATCAAAAAGCTTGTTGCCTTGGCCGCCCTCTTCACCTTGGCCGCCCCTGCCGACCCGGTCCCGCTCGTTGAACAAAAACCACCAGCGGAGTCGACCAAGCCTCCGAAAAAGAAAAAAGAAGACCCGCCCCAATCTCAAAAAAAAGACGAGAAAAAAGCCCCTCCGAAGGCTCTTGGTAAGAACAAGAAGCCCGCCCCCGCCGAAAAACCCACCCAGAAACCGGCCGAAAAGGCGGCTCCTGATCAAGCCACCAAAGCCCCCCAACCCCATCATTCCAAAGGCCCAGCACACGAGGCCCAGATCGAGGAAGCCGAAATCGAGGAGGCCAAGAAGCTGCAGGCAAACCTGGCCGTCCTCAACGCCCTGGAGGAAGAAAAGCAAAAACACGCCACCAGCGCCCTGCGCGGCGAGATTGCCCGCCTCAAGCTCGAAAAGGAACTTCTCACCGAAAAGCTCTCCTTGGCCGCGATGAAGCAAGCCGGGGGCGACTTTGACTCCCTCGCGCAATACGAAGCAGAAAAAGACCGCCTCACCCGCGAGGCCACCCTCGCCAAGCTCGAAGCCGAACAACTCGCCGCCAAGCTCAAGAGCCTCCAGACCTCGTCTTCGATCGAGACCACCGAGCTCATGGCCGAAGTCAGCGCCATCGAGGCCGCTGAAAAACGTGCCGACTACGCCAACGCCCAGCCTCAATACCTCGATAACCCGCTCAAGAAGGATGGCACCCTCGTCGTCTCCGACCGTCGCATCCCCTTTAACGGGCCGGTCACCAGCACTCTGGCCGACCGCGTCACCACACGCATCAACTACTTCAACAACAAGGATCCGAAAAAGCCCATCTTCCTCGTCATCGACGACTCACCCGGCGGCTCGGTGATGGCTGGCTACCGCATTCTCAAAGCCATGGAAGGCTCGGAAGCCCCGGTCTATGTGGTCGTGAAATCGTTTGCCGCTTCAATGGCCGCCACCATCACCACCTTGGCCGAGAAGTCATTCGTCTACCCGAATGCCATCATCCTCCACCACCAAATCAGCCAAACTTTCGGCTTCGCCAGCATGAATCTCACCGAGCAAAAAGAGAATGTCGAAGACCTCAAGAAATGGTGGGCCCGCCTCGCTGACCCCATCGCCGAAAAAATGGGCATCACCTCCGATGAGTTCATCGAAATGATGTATCGCAAAACCGTTTCGGGCGACTGGACCGAATTCGGAGACGATGCTGTGAAGCTCAAGTGGGCCGACCACGTCGTCAACCGCGTCCACGAAACCTCCCTCCTCAAGAATCCCGACGCTCAGCAGTCCCCGGTGGTCACGACCACCCGAAGTGCCGCCATCGAGAACGGCCTCACTCCGGCCGTCGACGAAAATGGCACCCCCTACATGATCCTGCCTCGCCGAAATCCCAAGGACGTCTACATGATTCACAACCCCGACGGATTCTACCGTTTCAAGTAGGTCCAAGGATCACCTCACCCAAAAGCCCGGCGCTCCCCCCCCGAAGCCCGGGCTTTTTCGTCCGGTCGCGGACCTTTAGATTCGATGCAGGGGATGGAATAAAAACGGAATCCGCGGGTAATCGATCTCGATGATCAGGGACGTTTCCACTGAGCGAGCACCCACCGTGATGACGGGCCCAAGGCTGCGGTGGCAACCCAACAATTTGCATCCTTCGATCCGATACTCCCCCTTTCCCTCCCGGTCCAATCTCTCGATCTGCGCGGCCATATACTGCCGAGCCATGACTGATCGCAGCGCCCCAAGGCCAACCAAAGCGGTTGAGAGAAATACAAGCACCCACGCCCTTCGGCAACTTCTTGGTCCCGAACTGTTTCTCGATTCCCGGGCCAAGCATGTTGTCCTTTCAAGTCGCCATGCCACACCTTCGTTCAGAGTTCAGACCTTCCTGCTCAAATCTCACCTTTCCTC
>JALQTQ010000208.1 GCA_023263995.1 Akkermansiaceae bacterium
CAGCACGGTGGCGTAAATCACCGGCTTCCAGATGCCTTCCTTGACCTTGTGAAACGACTCCAGCTCCTCTTGGCGGGTCACCTCGACCATGCGGGCGAGGTTTTCCGCGCGTTCAACGTATCGGCCCAACCAATACAAACTGTCTGCAACTCGTGATAACATGATGACTTGTTCCGTGAAGGTTCAGAGGACCCAGGTGTCTTTCGAGCCACCACCTTGGGAGGAGTTGACCACCAATGACCCTTTTTTGAGGGCCACCCGGGTGAGCCCACCGGGCACGATTTCGATGTCTTCGCCGTAGAGAATGTAAGGCCGCAAATCGACGTGACGCCCCTCGATCCGGTCTCCGCATATGGTGGGGTGACGCGAGAGGGAAATCACCGGTTGGGCTACGAAATCGCGTGGGTTCGACTCGATCTTGGCCGCAAATTCCTCTCGCTCCTTTTTGGTGGAAGTGGGTCCCATGAGCATGCCATACCCGCCTGATTCGTTCGCCGACTTGACCACCAGTGACTCGAGGTTTTGGAGAATGTGTTGCCGGTCCTTGTCACGCCACGCCAGATAGGTCGGCACGTTGTTGAGGATGGGGTCCTGATCGAGGTAGTATTTGATCATGTCGGGCACGTAGGCGTACGTCACCTTGTCATCTGCCACCCCGGTGCCGACCGCGTTGGCCAGGACGACGTTCCCCTTGAGGTAGGCCTCCATGATTCCCGGAACCCCGAGCAAGGAATCCTTGCGGAAAACATGGGGGTCCAGGAAATCATCATCGATGCGCCGGTAAATGACATCCACCTGCACCAAGCCGCGGGTGGTCCGCATGTAGACGTAACCATCGCTCGCGATGAGATCGCGGCCCTCCACGATCTCGATACCCATGGCCTTGGCGAGGAAGGAGTGCTCGAAGTAGGCGCTGTTGTAGAGACCTGGGGTAAGGAGCACCGCCACCGGGGTCCCGGTCTGGCGGGGAGAAAGATGCTCCAAGGTTTTCCGCAGGAGCGACGGGTAGTTCCCCACCGGTCGCACTCCCAGCGAACGATAAAGCCCCGGAAAAGCCCGCTTCATGGCCTCGCGGTTCTCCAGGACGTATGAGGCACCAGAGGGACAACGACCATTGTCCTCGAGAACGAGATAGTTCCCGTCGCGGTCGCGGATGAGATCGCTGCCGCAAATGTGCATGTAAATGTCGCGCGGGACTTCGAAACCCTCCATCAGGGGGGTGTAGTGGGCCGCCGACTTCACCACATCCTCCGGAACAACCCCATCCTTGATGATCTTGGCATCGTGGTAAATATCATTCAAGAAGAGGTTCAGCGCGATGATGCGCTGGGTCAGGCCATCTTCGATCTGTTGCCATTCATCCGACGGGATGATCCGCGGGATGAGGTCAAAGGGAAAAATCCGTTCGGTCCCCTTGTCGCTCTCCCCGTAAACGGTGAAAGTCACCCCCTGCTCAAGAAAGGACTTCTCGGTTTGCACCTTCTTCTCCAGGAATTTCTCGCTCGAAAGCCCCCCAATCTCCTTTTCCACCTCACGGTAGTGGGGAAATGCCTCCTCGCCGTCGCCCGGAAACATTTCGTCAAAAAATCCGTCGGTTGAGTAGTCTTGAAACATCATGAGGAGCAGGGAATCTCTAAACTCTTCGCAGGACACATGCCACTCACGAAAAAAAATCTCCATCGGCGGCGTGGTAACTGCTTAGTTTGTTACCATGGGCATTCGAGTCGCTCTCAATCATCGCACCGCTTATCGCTATGACCGCCGTGTGACCATGTCGCCGCACGTCATCCGCCTCCGGCCGGCTGTCCACTCTCGGACCCCCATCCATTCCTACTCGCTGACCATCCGTCCTGAACCCCACTTCCTGAACTGGCAACAGGATGCCTTCGGCAACTTCCTCGCCCGGGTGGCCTTCCCGGAAAAAACCGACCATTTCTCGTTCGAAGTCGATCTGGTGGCCGACCTTGAGGTCTTTAATCCCTTCGACTTTTTCGTCGATGACGACGCGGAGCATTACCCTTTCGACTACCAAGAAGCCCAGCGCGAGGAACTCCTGCCCTATCTCAAGGTCCGGGAAAAGGGCCCCCTCCTCGAAGCCTTTCTCAAAACGATCGAGCGCTCGGAGCGCAAGATCGTCGATTTCCTCGTCACCACCAATCGCTTCGTCGAACAACACATCGACTACAGCGTGCGCATGGAACCCGGAGTGCAAACCTGCGAGGAAACCCTGGAACGCCGGGTGGGATCATGCCGCGACTCGGCCTACTTGCTCGTCCAGGTCTTCCGTCACCTCGGCCTGGCGGCCCGCTTTGTCTCCGGCTACCTCGTCCAGCTGACCGCCGACCAGAAGGCGCTCGACGGCCCTTCGGGCACCGAGGAAGACTTCACCGACCTTCACGCCTGGGTTGAAGTCTACGTCCCAGGGGCCGGTTGGATCGGACTCGACCCGACGTCGGGGCTGCTCGCCGGCGAAGGCCACATCCCCCTCGCCTGCACCCCGGAACCTGCCAGCGCGGCCCCGGTGGTGGGCGGCCTCGAAGCCTGCGAAGTCGAGGAATTCGAATTCTTCAACACCGTCCGGCGCATGCGCGAGGAGCCCCGCGTGACCAAGCCCTACACCGACCGCGAATGGGAAGCCATCGATGCTCTCGGTCGACAGGTCGATGGTGACCTCAAAAAATACGACGTGCGTCTCAGTATGGGTGGGGAGCCCACCTTTATTTCAATCGATGACATGGACGGTGAGGAATGGAACACGACCGCCGACAGCGCGCAGAAGCGCAAGCTCGCCCGGGCCCTGCTTGTGCGGCTACAATCACGTTATGCTCCGGCCGGTCTCCGTTACCACGGCGAGGGGAAGTGGTATCCCGGCGAAGCGCTCCCCCGCTGGTCCTACGATCTGCTTTGGCGCAAGGATGGAGAGCCGCTCTGGCATGATCAGAAGTGGCTCGGCGAACCAACTGGTCACGGGACTCTTGCAGTCGCCGACGGGGAAAAATTTGCCCGCACCCTGGCCCGCGCCCTTGAGGTTGACCCCGACGGTCTGCGCACCGCCTACGAGGACAAGTATTATTATCTCTGGTATGAAAGCCAGCTCCCCACCGACCTCGACACCTCGATGGCCGACCTCAAGGACCCGCTTTCACGCCAATACCTCGCCAATCTTCTCTCCCGGGGAATGGAAGCTCCGGTCGGACACGTTCTTCCCCTACGCTGGAACTACGCCACCGACCGCTGGACCACGGTGCGCTGGGAATTCCGCCGAGACCACCTTTACCTCACTCCCGGCGGCTCGGCCCTCGGCCTGCGCCTGCCACTCTCGTCGCTGCGGTCCCAGTCCGACGAACCACTCGAGGAGGTCGTCCTTCCCCGTTCCCCTCTTGAGCCGGCCGACCCCCTTCCGGTGCTACCCAAGCCCCGCCTCCCGGAGAATCCCGCCGCCGAGCGCCTGCGGGTCGCGCCCTCGCAGGTGACCACCGCGCTCAGCGTGGAGGTCCGCAACGGGGAGCTCTACGTTTTCCTTCCGCCGCTCGACGACGCCCTGCACTACCTCAAGCTCCTCAATGCCATCGAGGCTACCGCCGCTCACCTCGAGATCCCGGCCATCATCGAGGGCTATCCCTGCCCCTACGACATCCGCCTGGAACGCATCAAGGTCACCCCCGACCCGGGCGTGATCGAGGTCAACATCCACCCGACACAATCGTGGGACGACCTCAAGTCAGTGGTCAACGGGCTCTACGAAGACGCCCGCCAAAGCCGCCTCGGGACCGAAAAATTCATGATCGACGGACGCCACACCGGCACGGGCGGCGGCAATCACGTGACGATGGGCGGGATCACTCCGGCCGACAGTCCCTTCCTCCGTCGGCCCGGACTGCTCCGCAGCTTTATCACTTTCTGGCAGCACCACCCCGGCTTGTCCTACCTCTTCTCCGGCACTTTCATCGGGCCCACCAGCCAGGCTCCCCGAGTCGATGAAGGCCGCTCCGATCGCCTCTACGAACTGGAAATCGCCTTCCAGCAACTCCCGGAATCCTCCGACCTTCCCTGGATTGTCGACCGCGTTCTCCGCAACCTCCTCACCGACCTCACCGGCAACACCCACCGCGCGGAATTCTGCATCGACAAGCTCTACTCGCCCGACTCGTCCACCGGACGCCTCGGCATCGTGGAACTGCGCGCCTTCGAAATGCCTCCCCACCCGCAGATGAGCCTGGTGCAGATGCTCCTCATGCGGACCTTCGTGGCCCTCTTCTGGAAGTCGCCCTATCAAGGCCGCCTCGTCCGCTGGGACACCGAACTGCACGACCGCTTTCTCCTGCCCCACTACGTCCGCGAAGACCTCAAGGACGTGGTGGAAACCCTGCAGGACCACGGCTATCCCTTCGAGCTCGATTGGCTCGATGCGTTCTTCGAATTCCGCTTTCCGGTCTTTGGACGAGTGCAATACGGGGCCGTCGGCCTCGAACTCCGCATGGCCTTGGAACCTTGGAATGTCCTCGGCGAGGAATCAACGTCCTCCGGCACCGCCCGATACGTCGACTCATCTGTGGAACGACTTCAGGTGACCGTAGACGGTCTCACCGAGGGCCGTCACATCCTGACCTGCAACGGACGACGACTCCCCCTGCGATCCACGGGCCGCACCGGCGAATTCGTGGCCGGGGTGCGTTACAAGGCTTGGGACCCGTGGTCCGCCCTGCACCCCACCATCAAAGTGCAGGCCCCGCTCACCTTCGACATCATCGATACCTGGAACAAGAAGTCGCTTGGCGGCTGCGTCTACCACGTCAGCCACCCTGGCGGCCTGAGCTACGACACCTTGCCGATCAATGCCAACGAGGCCGAGGCCCGCCGTGCCAGCCGTTTTCGCCAGCAAGGTCACACCCCCGGGGAGATCGAGCCGGACGGCCCTTCTCGCCCTCTCGTCCCTGCCGAAGGCAACATCCTCCGCACGATGGAAAGCCGCTCGCCCGGGCAAAAAGTCCCTGCCGTTATTCCGCGCGAGGAACCCTCGCTCGACTTCCCCCTCACTCTTGACCTCCGGCAACACTCTTAACCGGGTCCCCCATTCTCAGTCCACTCGCGCCGGGGCCAACTGCGGATCATCAAGATCAATTCGATAAAGGACCTGATTATAGTCGTGGCGCGGAGTGGGGTCCTTGGTCGCAGAAAATTGCCGGGTGTAGGTCCCTTCAAAGAGAAGGACGGGCGAAGCATCCGGGGTCATTTCGGGATGGAGGCGGGGATTGTAGAAGGTGTAGCGGTCATGCGACAACACCTTGACCACCGGTCCCCAGGGCCCGAAGGGTGACTTGGCCTCGCCATACCAGATCTCCCCGAGATGCGAGGCCTCACCTCCAAGCTGCCCAAAAAGACACACCCAGCGCTTCCGGTAGGCATTCCAGGCGATCGACCCCCGGTGCACCCTGACCGCCTCGCCGTCAGCCGAGCGGACCTCCGCGGGTGCCTCGACACGGACCCATTGCTCGCGGTCGCGCCAGGCCTCGAAGGAATGGGGCATCTTCAGGGAGGGAAAGGGGTCTCCAAAAAGAACCCAGCGCTTCCCACCCTCATCGGTCCAAACCACCGGATGGCCCGTGGGCTCACCGGAAGGGCTGCTCCCCCCTTCTTTTTTCTCCCAAAGGACGACGCTTGATTCAAACTGGCGGCTCTTCTCGTTCCAGACACACAGGCCAGTCCGGTAGACCGAGAGAGGCGGCTTGATCTTGGCGTAATGCGCCACGAGGTGAGGCGTCCCCGAGGCATCGGGCAGGCTGATGAAGCCGCTGAGCCAAGTCGGTCCGGGGCCCCCGAGATCGGCAATGGCCCGCGGCTGCCCAGCCTCGTTCATGAGGTAATCGTATTCCAGCTTGAGCGGGGGCTCGAATTTCTCAAGCGGCCGCAGGGCCGTGGTAGCCCCGGTCATGTGAAAGATCCCGAGGGGATAACGAGCCACGGTGGTGTCGCCCCACGCCCAGAAGAGCCGGCCGCGATGAACCGCGAGTTGCACGCTGTCGCAACCCAGAATTCCGCTTTCTCGCCAGTCGGAATGATCCCCGCAACGCTGCGCTTCCGCCAACAACCCTCCCCCCGTCAGCCTTCCGAGGCGTTTGGCAATGATGGTGCGATCCACCTCGATGGTGACCGTCTTGCCGGGCTGCGGAGTGAGGCGCACCCCGCGGTTCCCGAAACCATCGGCTTTGCACTCATACCCGTGCGCCATCACCGATAGCCAAGTTTCCCGGC
>JALQTQ010000209.1 GCA_023263995.1 Akkermansiaceae bacterium
TCTCTCCGGGAATGTCAAACTGGAGAAGGGGGCGAACGAATTTTCGGTTAAGGTCACCCCGCAGGCTCCGGCTGGAGAGGGACAGGCCGAGCAATCGGTTTTCCTTCAGGAAGTGAAGATCAGGGGGCCGGTGGAAGGGAACTACAAGGAATATGCCAAGGGCTACCGGATGATTATGGTGGACGGGCCGGCACCCCAGGACCTGCGTGAGCGGGAGGTGTATGCGCGCAAGATCATGCGCAGTTTTGTCAGCCGGGCTTTTCGCCGTCCTCTCGACAATGTCACGGTGGCCCGTTTGGTGGCAATGGCCATGGAGGTCGACCAATCCCCCGGCATGACCTTTGAAGACGGGATCAAACACGCCATGACTGCGGTGCTGGCTTCCCCGAGATTTCTTTTCCGCGCCGAAATTCAACCGGAACCCAACAACGAGGGGAAGGTCGTCTTGCTCGACGAATACGCCCTCGCCTCCCGGCTTTCCTTTTTCCTTTGGAGTTCATTGCCAGACGACGAACTCCTAAGTCTCGCTTTCAAAAACGAACTTCGAAAGAATCTCCGAAGTCAGGTTGAACGGATGTTGGCCGATCCCAGATCCCGACGCTTCGTCGACCATTTTGTCGGGCAATGGCTGCAAACCCGAGACCTCGAGGTCATCCCCATCGACGCCGCGCGCGTGATCGGAACCCGTGATCAGGGGGAAGCCAACCGCATTTTCAACGAGGTGTTGCGGCGGGATATGAAACTCGAGAGCGAGCTCTTTTTCGAGTTTGTTCTCAAGAAGGATCGTCCGATCAAGGAGCTGCTCTCGGCCCGTTACAGCTTTTTGAACGAGCGTCTTGCCGACTTTTACGGAGTGTCGGGAGTCCGGGGTGGCGAGCATCGCTTGGTCGACCTCCACGAGCACCCTCAGCGGGGGGGCATCTTGGGGCAGGGCAGCTTTCTGGTGGTCACTTCCAATCCCACCCGAACCTCGCCGGTAAAACGGGGGCTCTTTGTGCTCGATAACATCCTGGGGACTCCGGCACCACCCGCTCCGCCGAATGTTCCGGAATTGGAGGAGACCGACCACAATGGGGGCAAGACGAAGACGATGCGCCAGATGATGGAGGTCCACCGAGAAAAGCCGCTTTGCGCGAGTTGTCACCAGCGCATGGATCCGATCGGGCTGGGGCTGGAGAATTTCAATGCCATCGGGCAGTTTCGTAGCACCGAGGGTGGTCAACCCATCGATACTGCCGGAGAGCTGATCACCGGGGAAACCTTTTCCGATGTGGCTGGGCTCAAGACAGTTCTTGCCGATTCACGCACCGACGACTTTTACCGCTGTCTCACCGAGAAGCTCTTGACCTACGCCATCGGACGGGGCCCTGAGTATTTTGATGCGGTCACCATCGAAACCATTATGGGTAGGCTCAATCGAGGGGAAGGGACACTCAAAGATCTGGTCATTGCCATCATTGAGAGTGCGCCATTCCAAAAGCGGCGGGGCGATTGATCCTCCGAAAGAGTGAAGACCGGCGGGATCACCCGTCAAAGAATGATCCCGGATGGCGAACCATCCGGGACCAAGGGGGGGGACAATTGGGTCGACGTTCTCAGAATTTCCAGACAACGTCCACGGTGAAGCGGTCATCCATCAGGCCGTCTTCCTCTTCGGTCAGGGGAACTTCGTAGGCGAACCCAAGCGTGGACGAAGCACACAGGCGTGAACGGAAGCCGACTCCGAGGCTGACAAAATCCCGGTTTTCATCGCCGTTTGCCGAGCCCCAGTTGATCAGGTCGCCGCCCTCGAACGGGACGTTGGCCGGAACGGCATTTCCGAGCTGGTTGGTGAAGGCCAGGCTGCCATCACCCGGGTCGAAGGTATGGAACCAGTTCAGCTCGACAAGGGGGATGAACCAAGGGGTGAACTCATAGCTGGCGTGCAGGCTGACCGACCCGGTCAGGGACTGGGCATCGCTGAAGGGAAGGTGCAGGCCCATATTCCCGGCGAATTGAAACTTGTTGCAGAGTTTCAGTGCCGCAAGGTTGAGATTCAGAATGCCGTCTCCTTCACCTTGCCAGACTTCCGACTCTCCGGTTGGGATTTCCACGGTGGCGATTCCTGAGAGGACGAATTGCTTGGCGGGGTCGTAGATCAAGGCGTGCTTGATTCCGAACCCGAGATCGGCAAAGCCCTCTTCGGAGCTCAAGGTTTGGCCGGGATTGAAATCGATATACCCGTCCTTGGTGGCCACGAAGGAGGTCCGCTTGTTGATGGCGTATTCAAACTGGAGAGCATAGACTTGGAAGTCGCCATCAAGACCGAGAAGGCCCAATGACCCCGCATTGACGCGGGAGGGCATGGACTGGTTGAGATAGATGGCGTGAAGTTGGGTCCTTGGGAGGGCCAAGTCAAAGACGGTGGGGGCGGTAATGGGCCGGATAACCTCCGAGAAGGCATCCTGCGCCAGGGCTCCACTGGTCATGGCGAGACCGACAGCAAGTGCGATTGGTGTTTTCATATCTTCGATGCTCTTCTTGAGCGGGAACAGTAAAGCAATTTTGCGTAAAGTACGATACGCATCGTTTGCCTTTTCTTGGGCATCGGTTGCGGTCGGAGAGGGGCAAAAAATGGGCCCGCAAAGCTTGCTTTGCGGGCCTCATGGAGAGGGGGATAGCTCTCGGTCGCGACAACTCGTGTTAATTCTGGAATTCTTTGAAGTCGTCGGGGTTCTTGGAAATGATGAAGGCCACCATTTCGGCAATTTGTTTGGGGCTGTAGGTGGCTCCCCACGGAACCATCTTTGCGCCGGTCGGGGCCATGCCCGTGCTGTCGGCCGGCGAGCCTTCGTTGATCAACTTGAATATGTCCATGGGGCGGTTGCCGTATTTCCATTCCCCGTCGACCAGTGAGAGTCCCAGCTTGAGCGGGGCATCAAGGTCTGGCCCGTGGCAGCCGATGCACACGGTCGAGTAAATCTGCTGTCCACTGGCGACGATCTCGGGGTTGTTGGCCCATTCCTGAACGAGGGTCTGGTCATCGAGGGTGGCCAGGGTTTCCTCGAGCGCTTTTTTCTTCTGGTTTTGGATGTCGGTGATGGCGGCGGTGACCTTTTCGGTGTCGGTCTTGATCCAGCCGGCCTGATAATAGACCAGCCAGTAGGCAAGGTAGAAAAGGATGGCACCAAAGAAGGTGAGGAGCCACCAGTTGGGGAGCTTTTGATCGTATTCCTGGATTCCGTCATATTCGTGCGGACGAATGACGATCTCTCCTTTTTTGGTGGCGAAGGCAGCGCGGCGCGGTTCTTCCTGAGGTTCGTTTTCTGGATTCATGGTAAGGGCAAGGGCGTGAAGTTAACGGGATGAATCGTCGTCGAGCGGAAGCGATGCCATGTGCTCCCGTTGGGCTTTTTTCATACGGGCGGCCCGCACCATCATGACCACGAAGAAGGTGAAGGTGAGAACGAAGGCGATGATGGGGACAACTGCGGTCCAATCCTCGTGAAAGATGCGTTTGAACATGGTGTTGGCAGGGTGTGGGCCTAGCGACGGGCGGTTTCGACCGGGGCCGGGGTCTCGCGAGCCTGGCGTTGCTGGTCGGGGTCGAAGGTGTCGGGCTTTTCCTTTTTCAGTCCGGAGTCGGTGTAGGTCCCGAGCTTCTGCATGTAGGCGATCATCGCGATGACCTGGCGGTTGGCGAGGTAGTTGCGCAGTTCGTCGCCGCTGAGATCTTCCCGGCTGGGAAGGAAGGCCGAGTCCTTGAGGGTTTCCGCGATGGCGAGGGCCTGCTCGCGGGCGTTCTGTTCGATCTCGTCCCTGGTCATGGTGGGATAAGGGACTCCCAGTCGGGTCTGGGCGGCAATCTTACCGGGAAGGGCCTTGAAATCGGTCTCGTTTTCGAAGAGCCACGGGTAGGCCGGCATGTTCGATCCCGGCGAGAGCTGACGGGGATTCAGGAAGTGGTTGAAGTGCCATAGATTATCCCGTTTTCCGAGACGGACGTGCTTGTTGCCCTCGACCAGCGGGCCTCCTTCGCGGGCCAGGTCGGGTCCGGTGCGCTTCGAACCCCACTGGAAGGGGAAGTCGTAGATGGATTCGCCGAGGTGCGAGTAGTCATCGGCCACGCCGACCCGGCCATATCGCATGATGTCAGGGACGAGGGTTCTGATCATCTGCGAGTGGCAATTGTAACATCCTTCGGCGATGTAGAGGTCTCGTCCCGCCAGCTCCAGCGGGGTGTATCGTTCCTGCAGTCGACCCTCGATGTTTTTGGCGCGGTCCACCATGAGAGTGGGGAGGATCTGCACCGCACCTCCGATGGCGACGGCGATGAAGGCCAGGACGGTAAGGGGAATGTAGTTTTCGAGAAGTTTGTCGTGGAAGTCGGCCCATCCCTTGACATTTTTACGGAAGGCCCGCACCGCCAGGACGGCGAAGACGATGACCATGGCGAAAGCGGCCCAGTCGCCTCCGCTCGGAGCAAAGTGCCAGAGGATGGCAAACAGAATGACGCAGAAGACATGCTGGGTGCTTTTGTGGGTGAAGATCGGCTTGAGGCCCATGAAGTCCTTCTTCTCTTTTTCGAGTGGCGTGATTTCAGCAGTGCCGTTGACGGCCGTTCCGGTGCGGGCGGTCTTCCAAATGTTGAAGGCACAGAAGGCAAAACCAATCAGATAAAGGGTGCCTCCGAAGGTCCGGAAGTAGTAGGGCCAGCGGATGGCGAGGAGGGTGTCGACAAACTCATACTTGAGGCCGGTGCCTTGTTCGTTGAGTTGCCCGAGCATCAGCCCTTGGGTGACTCCAGCCGTCCACATCGCGGCGACGTAGAGAAGAATGCCCACCAGGGCGGTCCAGAAGTGGAGGTTGGCGAGCGACTTCGACCACAGCTCGGTTTTCCACAGCCGCGGGGCCAGCCAGTAGAACATGCCGGCCGCCATCAGTCCGTTCCAGCCAAGAGCCCCAGAGTGCACGTGGCCGATAGTCCAGTCGGTGTAGTGCGAAAGTTCATTGACCGCGCGGATGGAGAGAAGGGGCCCCTCAAAGGTTGACATCCCGTAGAAGGTCACCCCGGCCGCGAAGAACTTGATCACCGGGTCGGTCCGAAGCTGGGCCCAACCGCCGCGCAAAGTGAGAAGGCCGTTGAGCATGCCACCCCAAGAGGGGGCCCAAAGCATCAGCGAGAAGAGCATCCCGAGGGTCTGGAGCCACTGGGGGAGGGCGGTGTTGAGGAGATGGTGGGGACCCGCCCAGATGTAGATGAAGACGAGGGCCCAGAAGTGAATGATGGAGAGACGATAGGAGTAAACCGGGCGGTTGGCGGCCTTGGGGACAAAATAATACATGATGCCCAGAATCGGAGTCGTCAGAAAGAAGGCGACCGCGTTGTGGCCATACCACCACTGCACCAAGGCATCCTGGAGGCCTCCAAAAATTGGATAGGAATGAGTCAGCGACGTTGGGATCTGAAGGTTGTTGACGATGTAGAGCATCGCCACCGTGATGATGGTCGCGATGTAGAACCAGAGAGCGACGTAAAGGCTGGGCTCGTTTCGCTTTGCCAAGGTCCAGAAAAAGTTGATGGCAAAGACAACCCAGACCAGGGTCACCGCGATGTCGAGAGGCCAGATGAGTTCAGCGTATTCCTTGGACTGGGTGAGCCCAAGGGGCAGGGTGATGGCCGCCCCGAGAATGATGGCCTGCCATCCCCAAAAATGAATTTTGGAGAGAAGGTCCGACGCGGTGCGCGCCTTACACAGGCGTTGGGTCGAGTAATACACGCCGGCGAACATCATGTTGCCCACAAAAGCAAAAATGACGGCATTGGTGTGGAGAGGGCGAAGACGACCGTAGGTCAGGAATGAAAGCCCGTCGGTATTCACCAACCCGAAGGTGATCGATTCCAGGAACTTTCCATTGGCCTGCCACCAGCTGAGCTGGCTGGCCGCGATGACGCCGACTAGCATTCCAACGAGGCCCCACACGATGGAGGCGATCATGAAGTGGCGTGGTGTTTTATCGTCGTATGTGATGGTCATTGATCAGAGGTATTGGAGTCTTCTTGAAGTGGGAGAAGGGAGTCGCGCTCGGGGGAGGATTTTCGGCGTCGGAAGGCTTCGGTCGCAAAACATACGATGAAGATCCCGGCTAGGGCCATCGAGACGAGCAGGGTGATGGCGATGACGTTCATCGGGCTTTTTT
>JALQTQ010000020.1 GCA_023263995.1 Akkermansiaceae bacterium
AGACGGTGGAAGTTATCGCTTCCGCCGGATGAGCCCGAGCACGGCCAAGCTACTCAGAAGAGCGGTCGAGGGCTCGGGGATGGCCACAAACTTGACTTCGCCTAGACCAAGGCGATCACCACCGTCTCTCGTGCCACCGAAGTGGTTGTCGGTGAAGGTGGCTCGCACAGTGTCGGCGGTGAAGGTTCCGCCGAGCGGTAGGGTGACGGCGGTGTCGACCGCGTAAGTGCTGAGGGGCGAGGAGAGCGACACCGGAGCACCATAGGTTCCACCTCCGTCGGTGGAGAATTCGAGCGAGAACTCGCGGACCTCGTTGCCGTTGGCAAGACCGAAGTGATAACCCCAGTAAACCAGATCGGTCAGACCGAAAGTGCCTCCGAGGTCGAAGGTGACCGTAGCGGTCGTTCCCTCGCTGCCCGCGAGAAAGTAATCACCAGCGCCATTCGGGTTGTTGGTCGTCCAAGCGGTGCCAGCCCCGGCTGCGGAGTGGGTAATGGTGGTGTAGTTCGAGAAATCAGCCGTGCCACTCAGGCCACTGTTGTTAATGATATTCCCGAGCGGGAAGAATTCGGTGACTCCGCTGTTATTGGTAACTCCGGTGGGATTTACCAGAATGACGCCAGGAGCGAGACCGACGGTGAGGGCGAAGAGCCCGAGGGGTGCTTTGTTCATAACTTGATGTTGATGATAAGGATAGAGGATCGTGGACGACTGAACAGAAAAAAGCGTCAGCGATCAATTTCTTGTTCGATCGTCGAGGTCAACCGAGATCTGAATTTTTGAAAGTATAAAATTGACTTTTTGAATGCTTTTCTGACTCGCGATCAGAGAAAGACCACGATTGTTGTCCGGGAAAGCGATGTTCAGGTTAGGTGAGACGAGACTTTAAGCGGGGCCGATGCAAAAAAAATCCACTCGGGCTGGAGCCATGGGTGGATGAAAGGGCGAAAAGAATTGGGATCTTACTAGCGCTTCCGTCGGATCAGGACGAGGAGCGCAAGGGAACCGAGCAACGCGGTCGAGGGTTCGGGGACAGCGATGAACCGGATTTCCCCCATTCCGACCCGGTCACCACCGAGAGCCCCGCCGAACTGGTTGTCGGTGACGGTCATACGAACGAAATTCGCGTCGAAAGTTCCCCCCAGCGGGAGGGTCAGGGCATTTTGCACCGCGAGGTTGCCCACCGGAGAGCTGACGGTGGTTGAGCTTGCAATGGTGCTTCCGCCATCGGTCGAGAACTCGAGAAGAAATTCGCGTCCTTCGTTTCCACCAGGAACACCGAAGTGATATCCCCAGAAGACAAAGTCTGAGAGGGGGTAGGTCTGGTCCAAGACGATGTCGAAGATCGGTGCGATCCCGCCTGCTGCATAGAAATCGGCAGTTGAGCCACCCGGGTCGATGGTGGTCCAGGCATTACCGGGAGCCGAGAAACTTGCGGCCGCGTGAATGACGCTGGTATAGTTGCCGTAATCAGGGATTGCGGAGAGACCGTTCCCGTTGATGAGATTGTTCTCATTGTCCAGGTTGAGTCCCCCCAGTTCTTGACTCGGGGTGGTGGTGTAGGTGATCCCTGTCGGGTTGACGAGAACAGCGGCATTCGCGGAAGCGATCGAAAGAAGCGCGGGCGCGAGTTTGGTTTTCATTTTCATATCCTATGGTTTGGTTTGGGTGACAAAGTTGATTCAATTGCCCGGAGCAGCGCCTTCCACCACCCGGAGGAAGCGCGTGGCAGTTGTTGCTTCCACGGTTGGAAAGACAGGGCTTGCCGAGGTAAAGTCCGATCCCTGAACCGGAGCAAAGTCTTGCAAAGTGGTCCCGGTTTCGAGGTGGTAGGTCGCACCGTCCTTCAGACCCGAGACCGACGTGATTTGGGCAAGTCCCTCGCTCACCTCAAACCCGGTGACCGCCAGCGGCTCACCGCTTCCCTCGGTTGCAAGAAAACGAATTTCCGCGAGTCCCACCCGATCGCCTCCGCCTTCAGTTGCACCGCCATCGAAATGGTTATCGATGACGGAGATCCGAAGTGCGTTGGCATTGTAGACTGAACCGAAGGGCAATGTTTTGGCAAATTCCCCAGCGAGGTCGCCAAGCTCGGCGGCTACGGTGACTGTCTCCGGAAAGGTGGTGCCGCCGTCTTGGGAAAATTCCAACACGAACTCGCGGGCCTCGTTACCATTGGTTCCGCTGAAGAAGTAGCCCCAGTAAACGAAATCGGTGAGGGCGTAGGTTTGGTCGAGAGTAATCTCGAAGACGGGGGCCTCGCCACCGGTAGCAAAGAAGTCAGAAGCGGCCCCGCCCGGGTCGATGGTGGCCCATGCATTGCCGGGGGCTGTGAAACCTGCCGGGGTGTGAGTCACGGTGGTGTAAGTGGCGAAATCAGGGCTGGCCGAAAGCCCGTTTCCGTTGATGAGATTATCTTCATCATCAAGGTTGATTCCTCCAACCTCCTGATTGGGGCTGTTGGTGTAAGTGATCGCCTTTGGGGTGACGAGAAGGGAGGCGGGGAGGAGGCTGGTCCCGACCGAGAGAGAGATTCCTAAGATGAGTTTCATCGCGATTCTGTGAGGCTAGAAAGAAGAATTCGATCCAAGATTAAGCAATTTAAAATCGCTGGTCTCCGATAAAGACCAGTAAAAACCCGGACCATTGTCGGTCCGGGTAGGGCTGAGGGATTTTTCCGAAAAGGTAGAGGTGTTATTCTCCCTCTTTTCCCTCTCCATCCGGCTCGAAGTATTTTTCCATGGTCGGTCCGACCTCCTGCATCTTGATGGCGAAGCCCATGAACATTTGGCCGATTTTTTCCCCAAGTGCCTGGTTCTCTTGCATCATGCCCATCATGACGGATTGCATCTTCTTCTCCATGGCCTTCTCTTTGATTTGCATCTTGGCTTGGAGTTTTTTGCGGGCCTCGTTTGAGGGCACTTCCATCTTTGAGAGCTCGGCCGCCTCGGCCTCGAGCTTCTTGCCCAACTCGTCGAGCTTGGTTTGGGCGGCAGCGAGGGTGGCCTCATCCTTCACGCTGGTGAGGATATCGGGCAGGTCGGCCACGAGGTCAAAGATTCGGAAGGCTCGTGTTTCGAAGGGACCTTCAGGTTTGGGTTGTTCCGCCGCCTCTTTGGCTGGCGCATCTTGGGCGGGAGCATCCTGGGCAGGCAGAAATGAAATGCTGCAGGCGATCAGGGCGGCAATGGTGGGTTTCAATTTCATCATAAAAGGAACACCGTGTTCCGGTGTCTGGAAACAACTATGCAGGAAGGCGGGGAAAGGTAACAGCTTAATTTCTTGGCCCTCTTGGCTCTCCACTGGGCCACCAGAGGCTCTTCTTGGTCGCGTCATGACAGTCGATGAGACAGCGGGCGGCAGGGACGAGCGGCCCTTGCTGCGAGGAAGGGGCCCGCCCCGGTTTTGAGAAAGTTCAACCCACTCAACCCCATTACGATGACAGGATAGCCTGGGCTTTGAAAGTAGGGGATGGGGAAGTTTTTCATTCCAAGAATCCGACCATGACCGTAATCCGACGACTCTTCTTCATCTTCGCCACTTTGGGCATGGCCCAGGGAGCCGAACGTCCCCTCAATCTCATTCTCATTGTGGCCGATGATCTCGGCCATGAAACCCTCGGCTGCAACGGAGGGGAGTCCTATCAGACGCCTCATTTGGACAAGTTGGCGGCGAACGGCCTCCGTTTCGAGCACTGCTATTCTCAACCGATTTGCACTCCCACTCGCGTGCAGATCATGACCGGCCTTTACAATGATCGCAACTATACCCGGTTCGGTGAATTGCGCCGGGGCGAGGTCACCTTTGCCCATCTCCTCAAAGAAAAAGGCTACGCCACGGCCATCGCCGGCAAGTGGCAGCTCGGGAGGGAAAAAGATTCGCCGCAGCATTTCGGTTTCCAGCAATCGCTGCTGTGGCAGCACACCCGGAGCGGGCGCATGCCCAAGCCCGAGGGAAAGGGGGTCTACGACAAGCGGTACGAAAACCCCTATCTCGAACGCAACGGGGTGCCCGAGGACTACACCCAGGGGGAATACGGCCCTGACCTCTGTGCGGAGTTTCTTTGTCAGTTCATCGACGAGAACAAGGAGAAGCCCTTCTTGGTGTATTACCCCATGATCCTGACTCATTGCCCATTCTGGCCGGTGCCCGGTGGCCTGGGATGGAATCCCCAAAGCCCCGGTAGCCCGACCTACAAAGGCGAGGCCAGATACTTCGGCGATATGGTCCATCACATGGACAAGCTGGTTGGACGCATTGTCGCTCAGGTGGAAAGGAGCGGCTTGTCCGACCGGACGGTCATCATTTTCACCGGTGACAACGGGACCGATCAACCGGTGGTTTCCCAGTGGCGGGGGATTCAGGTGGCGGGATCTAAGGGGCAGACCATCGATGACGGTTGCCGCGTTCCGCTCATCGTCTCCGCGCCCGGTTTGAAGGGACGGGGCGAATGCCGGGACCTCGTCGACTTTACTGATGTCCTGCCGACGGTCTGCGATCTCGCCGGGGTCAGTCTCGATGGCAAGGGGAAAGCATTCGACGGACGAAGCTTTGCGCCCCAGATTCGGGGCGGAAAGGGGCAAGTTCGCGATCACACCTTCTGCTGGTATTCCCGGTCGGGTAATTTCAAGAAAGACCTCGCCGTCTTCGCCCGCAACAAGCGCTACAAGCTCTACCGCGACGGCCGCTTTTTCGATCTTGCGAACGATCGCCTCGAGAAGAACGGATTGGATGACGCCTCTCTCACCGATGAGCAAAGAAAAGTGCTGACCAGACTTCAGGCCGTGCTCGACACGCGCTTGAAAGAGGTGGGGCGTTGAAGGGGAAGGCCTCGCCGCGCCAACGCCAAAAAACGGCCGCCCTTTTGGTGGGGGGCAGCCGTTGGGAAAATGAGGCAGTGATGGCGAGCGGAAGCTGCCTTTGCTGATTTACTTCTTCCTTTTGGGATCCATCGACTGAAGGTATTCCACCAAGTCGGCGAATTCCTGCAAAGTGAGGCTGTCGCACAGGTGCAGGCTCATCATGTTGAGACCCGGTTCCCTGGACTTGATGTCGGATACCGGGATGGTGGTGGGGGTGCCTGCGATGTCGTGCAGGGTGAGTTCGTCGGGCGTTTCCTTCACGAGGGTTCCCACCAGCATCTTGCCGTCCTTGGTGTTGATCGTCTTCCATGATTCGGAAATGCTGGCGGCGGGTTTGATGATCGCTTCGGCGATGTCGTCCTTTTTCCAATCACCGAGGTTGGCGAGGTTGGGGCCCTTGATCGCTCCCTCCGGGGTGATGTTGTGGCAGGCCACGCATCCCACCGCATTGATGATGCGCGCTCCCTTCTGGGCATTGCCCTTGGCCTTTTGTAGGTAGAGGACGATGTCCTCGATCGCGGTCTCACCGATTTTTTTGGCAATCTTACCGCTCGAGTTGGGGCGGGGGTTGACCTCACTAAGGTAGGCCTTGTTGCGTTTGATCTCGGCAATCAGCGCGTCTTTGGTCCCACCTTCCAAAGTGGCGAGGTAACGGTTGAGAAAGATGGAGATCATCGAGGTGCCTTCCCAGTCGACCGCGTAGTAGTAGGGACCATCGGGATTCGGCCGGGTCTGCCACCACGTCGAGCCATCGTAGTCGTCCTCCTTCTGGTGGAGGCGGATCAGGGTGCTGATGATGGCTTGCTTGAGGGGGCCGGTGTTTCTTTCCGCCCTAGCGATGAGGGCGTCCACGACCTTGACGGAGTGCATGAATTTCAAGGTGGCGAGAGCGCCAGCCGCCTTTTTGGGATCGGCAGAATCCAAGGCGGCAATGCAAGCGTCCTCGGCCGCGAGGGCCACGAGGGCCTGTCGTGCGATATGGGGCAAAATGGCCTTGGAATTTGGGGTGGAGTGGGGCTTGGGACCTTCCGCGTTCCTTATTGTCTTCGGGAGGCGATTGGAGACAACGAAGGCCACCTTGCCCTTGCCTTCCGAACCCGCGGTCATCACCCCGGTGGCCGTGAAGGTCTTGGCATTGGCGGGTAGCGAAAAGCGGATGACCGATGGGGCATGGGTCCCGATGCCTTTCACGCCTTGGCCGAGCGGCTTCTCGATACAGTCTTGGTTGACGAGGGTTTTACCCCACCCTTGGCTGGCGGAGGTCCACTTCACGGTGGTGAGGTCGATCACTTTTCCGTCGGCCGTTGTCACGGTGGGGCTGATCCAAGCAGCATGGTCGTTCCCGTCGCCGTTTTGGTCGTCGACGATCAGGAACAATTCCTGGAATCCCGAAATGTCGGTCTTGAGTTCGGCCTTGTCCTTGAGCCGGGAAATGGCCTTGCTTTTGGTGACCTTGGCATCGGGAGTTTGTTCCTCAACCGGAGCCGTGGAAACCGGGGGGGCGGCCAGGGCGAGGAGGTCATCGGCAATCGACTTGTTCCCCGTTCGACCAAGAGCGACGGCAGCAGCGACCCGAACGCGCGGGTTCTCGTCGTCCAAGGCCTTGACGAGCAGGTCGAGCTTGGCCTTTCGGGCGACCGAGAGGCGGTCGGTCATGGCACGGACTGCATGTTCGCGGAGGTCGGGGTCGAGGTAGATTTTTTCGAGGTCACCGAGAGCCGCTTCTCCTTTGAGTTGGGACAAGGTGTAGAGGGCGGCCACGCGGCCTTCAAGGAGAGCGTCTTGATCCCCGATGACTTTCAAAAGCCCGGCGAAGGCAGAGTCGTCTCGGCGCGCGACAAGTTCGACCGAGGCGTAAGTGCGGGCCGTCATGCTTTTCGACTGGAGCATCGCCACCAACTCAGCAGTTGGAAGTTTGGCCAGTTTTGGGAAGGGTTGGTATTTCCAGCCCTTGGGGGTCACGATGTCGACATATCCTTTGTTTTTGTTGCCGCTGTATCCCGCACCGGCCCACGCTGCGATATACATCCGACCCGACCCGTCGACATCGAGATCAGCCACTTGCGCCGAGTCGATGAACTCCATCGGCTCATTGGTGAAAGAGGCTCCGTCCGGTTTGACCTGGTGAATGAAGATCTTGGAGCGCCCCCAGTCGGCCATCAGTGGTTGGTTGTTGTATTTTTCAGGCCAGCCGGGTTCTTGAAGATAGAGGGATCCGGTGCCCGAGCCACGTCCGTATTCCCCGAGGGCCGGGAGCATGTCTTCGGGAAAATTGGTGTAGAGGCTGGGGTATCCGTATTCCCCGGTTTGGATGTAGTGGCTGAAGCGGACCCACCACCCGACGCCGTCGTTGGTGTTTTCCCGGGTGAAGACATTCATGAAGGGGTCGATGGCCACATCGTAGACGTTGCGGGTTCCGTGGATGAAGGTCTCCAGTTCCGAGCCATCGGGGCGCACCCGTACGATGCCGCCCCCGTGGAAGGTCAGTGTGCGCCCGTCGGTGCCCTGGGCATCCACAAAACCGAAATCGCCCACCGAGACGTAGATCCAGCCATCGATTCCAAGACGGATGTTATTGGTGCAATGATCAGCGCCACGGCTCTGGATGAATTTCGGGTTGCCGATGCCGGTCACCAGTGGTTTGAGTGGGCCGTCGGCCACCCCGTTGTGATCGGCATCGGTGAAAACGGAAATCTGTTGGTTGTGCGGCTTGCCATCCTTCTGAGTGCAATGGAGGACGATGAGCTGGTCGCCGATGGCGACGAGGCCTCTCGGGTTGTCGACTTGGGCGTAAGTGGTCACCTGATCTGCGGTGCCGTCCTGGTTGGTGTCGACGAGGCGCACGATCGAGCCCATGTCCGGCTTTTTGCCGAGGGAGCCCTGAAGGTCGACTCCGACGTAGACCTCCCCGGTCGGGGCGGCGGCAATAACGGCCGGGCAGGGAGTGATCTCGGGGCCGGCGAAGAGCTTGGTTTCCAGGTCATCGGGAACGCTGGCGGCGTGGGTGGTGGCCAGGGCGGCGAGGGTGAAGATCGCGGTTTTGCTCATGGGTCTTTGTGCTGACTATTGGGAGTTTGTGGTTTGTCGGGAGTGTTTTACCGAAGAAGGCCGACATTTACGCCCGCACAGGGGAGGAAAAGGTCCTTTCGGGGCCACCAATACAACAAAAGAGTGGCTTGTCTTGCAAAGCAGATTCCGGGGGAATGGTCGAGGCCGGGCGAGGGGAAAGCGCGGGAACGGGTCCCCTTGAGGGGGCCGGGGGCTCCGGTAGCTTTCACTTGCGCCCAAGGTCTGGAGGGTGTTCTGTGCCGCCGCCCGGGTTTGCGCTTTCAGGTGAGGCCAGCAGGGTAAACGCGTTCTCCTGCCCCAGTGAAATCCCCATTTTTCGTCCTCTTGATGTGTGTGGTTTTTGCTTGGGGCCTTGCGATGACCTTGACGCAGAGTTGGGCTCTGTTTGCCGATTGGTGGGCGATGTCGCTGACGATGGCCATTGGCTCCTTTGTGGCCGGTTCGACTCCCGCCGGTGGCGGAGCAGTGGCCTTTCCAGTCTTTACCAAAATCTTGGCTGTGGAGGCCCATGAAGCCCGAACCTTTAGCCTAATGATTCAATCGGTTGGGATGGGCATGGCCTCGCTCTACATCCTGATGCGGCGCACTCCGATTTACCAAAAGGTGATTGTCACGGTGGTTCCGGGTGGAATCGCGGGGATGACGTTAGGGGCACTTTTCCTGCACCTTCCTTTTCCCTATCCACGAATTTTTTTCACCTGCATGGTGGCGATGTTCGGAATCGCCTACCACATTTCCCACTGGTTCTTGAAACATGAGCCTGACGCCTTGGGCCATCGATGGGGGAGCCATAGCCCGTGGCACTTCGGGGTGGCCGGATTGATTGGGGGGATCTTGGTGTCACAGTGCGGATCAGGCATCGATATGGTGAGCTTCATCGTGATGACCCTGGCCTATGGCATGCATGAAAGGAAAGCCATCCCAACCAGCGTGATCATTATGACACTGTTGTCCCTCTATGGATTCTTTTGGTTCGGCGCGATCGAGGAGTCCATTGTTACCGAGTGGGACTACTGGGCGGTCTGTGTGCCGATCGTGGCAGCAGGGGCACCATTGGGGGCTTGGTTCATTTCGATGGTTGGGCGGAAGTGGATTTTGACCGCGTTGACACTCCTGATCCTTGGCGATCTGGTGTCGACCTTGATCTTGATCGACCTGTCAGCCCAGGCTGGGAAGGTGATGATCGTGCTCCTTCTCCTTTCGGGTTCAGTTTTCGCGGTCATGCTTCGTTGGCGTCACCGGGAAAGAAGCGAGCCGCGGATCTGACCGGGCAGGTCCTCGACGCCTTCAGATCCGTGAATACCGGGCGACTTGTGAGGCCTTGCAGAAGGCTCGGATGCGTGGGGGGAGTCGAGCGGTAGCGCAAGCCTGTCAGCGGCTTCGAAAAATAAAAACGCCCTTCTTGTTGCCCACGCCGAGGTCGGTTTTGCCATCGCCATCGACGTCGATGGCAGCCAGCTGAGTGCCGGCCCCGGAGTTGCTGTCGATGAGGTGCGGGACAAAGCGCGAGCCCTTGTCATCGCGCAGCAGTTGGTAGACGTAGAGGACGGCGGGTTCGGCGGCACCGGGATCACGCCCGTTGTGAGCGAAGTAGCGCTTGCCGGTGGCAAAGTCGGTGAGGCCGTCGCCATTGAAGTCGCCCGCCACCAGAGAGTGCGCCTGGGTGAAGCTCACTCCGTCAACCCCCGGCGACTTGTCTTCCGGGACGAGGACATGCTTTTTGAAAGTGATTTTGCCGTCGTTCTTTTCGTTCTCGAACCAAGCCAATCCCCAGGCGTGGGCCGCGGTGCTTGAAACCACGTCGTGGTCGCCATCGCCATCGACATCAAAGACGAGCATCTGGGCCCCGCCCCGGCCGGAAAAAGGGTAGGGGTGAAAGGTCCAGTTGCCGGGTTGCTTCAGGTCGGACGGTGCTTCATACCAACCATCCTTTTCGAGAAGGTCGGTTTTGCCATCGCCATTGAGATCGCCAAGTCCGAGCCCGTGGTAATACGGTGATTTGCTGCGCGATTCCGAGATGGCCTGAAATTTCCACGGGGCGGTGACGTTCTCAGGATCAGGATGGAAGATGCCGAAGCAGCCGTCTTTCATCGCGATGAACTCCAAGGTGCCGTCGCCATCAAGATCGGCAAGTTCGGGCGATTCGTTCCCGACCTTTTCGGCCACGCGGTGCCGGGGCCAGTCTTCCGATGGATCTTTCGGCTGCAGGTAGAGGTCGAGGTGGAACTTGCCGTCGTGCGCCACTTGAAAGAGGTCGGCGCGGCCGTCCCGGTTGACATCAGCCACCCAGCTGAGAAAGGAATTGTGTTGGTATCCCACCGCGGGGACAGCCTCGCCCGGCCGGTATCGGTGTGACTTTTCGAAATCGGGTCCTTCCCACCAAAGTGGACCGGCCAGGAGGTCGGGAGTGCCGTCGCCATTGATGTCACCAAAGGAAGCTCCCTCGGTGTAGACGCCCGGCGAGAGCACCAACTTCTGGTGGGCGGGCGCGGCCGTTTTCGGGGCTTCACGGGCCGCGAGGACCAGGGCCACGAGGCCCATTGGTGGAAGGAGTTTGAGCAGTTTCATGGATCGATGATTTCAATGAGGACCGGAGTGGGGCGGGCGGACTGGTTCACCGCGATGGTGAAGTGGTGTGGGTCCTTGCTCCCGTTGACTTCGACCACGGCCGGGCCGCTTTCGGGCAGGGCAATTTCCTTTTTACCTTCAAAGAGATGCATCGTGCGGGTCTCATTGATCTTGATTGTGACCGGGCCCTTGCGGTCGATCGCGAAGCGGGCCACCGCCCAGGCGGCATTGCCGCGGCCGCGAACTTTGGGGAGTTCGGTGGGCAGCAGTTCCCCGTTCACCTTGCCGCTGTAAGGGGTCCATTGATCCCCCTCGAAGCGATCAGCAAACATTGCGGCCCCATAGTGACCATATTGGTCGACGGTGCGCGGGTGGGGTTGCATCACGACCCAGTCGCGAATGATGGCTTTGGAACTGACCTTGAAATCTCCTTCCTTGCCCAACTCGGAGAGGAATCGTACCAAATCGACAAATTGATCCTCACGCAGGGAGGCGGTGAGGCCGGCGGGCATCATCGAGACCGGGCTGATCGTCACGCTTTTGACATCCGACCCGGCGATGCGGATGATCTTGCCGGTGTTGTCACGGAGGACGACCTCGGTCTCGCTTTGGCTCACCAGTCCGCCGGCGTGGGTGTTGCCATTCTTCTCCTCGACGAAGGTGGTGTGGTAGCCTTCCTTGATCTTGTCGGTGGGGTCAAGGAGGGAGGTGATGAGGTAGTCGATGGGAGCGCTCGCTCCGATACTGACGAGGTCGGGGCCGATGGGACTGCCCACGCCGCCGATGGCGTGACAGGTCAGGCAAGCCATGTCGGCCCGACGGTAGATCATCTCCCCGCGGTGCGGATCGCCTTCCTGTCGGACGCGCTCGACCAGTTGGTTCATCTCTTCCGGCGACAATTTTTGCGCCATCGGCTTGAGGTTCCCGGCGAGGCGAAGAGCCTGCATGAGATCTTCGGGCGGGCGTCCCGTTGTGCCCGCACGCTGTAGTCCCAGGGTGGCCGATTTGCTGGGGATTTTTTTCCCCGTGAGCGCTTCGGCGAGGGCCTTCGACGCTTTTGGGTTTTGCAAAAAGCTGCGGTAGAGATCGTAGGGATCCTTGCCATCGGCGTCCTGCATCAGGAGATCGACTCCGTATTGGGCGGCGCGACCGGGGGCGATCTTCGCCAGTTCCTTGACTGCGAGGGCACGTTTCGCTTCATCCTCATCACCGCCCGCTATTTGGTAAAAGAAGGCGATCGTTTCTTCGTCGTTGAAAAGGCGAAGACCTTCGGCGGCGGCGGCCCGCCGCTGGGCGGACTTCGTGTTGGTGAAGGCGCGAATGAGGACCTCGCGGGCCGGGGCAAGTTTCCAGAGCCCGGCCAGTCTCGTGGCCTCGGCAAAGACCGTCGGGTCGGTCGACTTGAGCAGGGGCAGAAGTTTCTCCTGTCCGGACTTGGGCTGGATTTTACGGATTTCGGCCGCCGTGATGAGGGGCGTGAGAATCGTCGGCTCTGTGGCGATCAAGTCGAGTAATCGGTCCAGATCCTCCGGCGATCCGGTTTGAGCGATGATGGAAATGGCGTCTTCACGCTCCTCCTTTTCGAGGGTGTTCTCTTCGAGGCTCTTGAAAATGGAAGCCAATGAAAGCGACTTGCCGAGGGCCTTCATTGCGAAGATGAGGTGGGAGAGCTTGTCTCCAAAGACCGGCTTTCCGGATTCGAAGGCGGGAGCCCAGTGGTCTTGGTGCTCGCGGGCGATGGACCAGAGGGCGAAGTCGATGTTTTGGTCCATTGGGTGGTCGAGTGCTTGGAGGGCGGTGGGCACGGACTTGGGTCCGGGCATTTGTGCGAGGCAGCTGATGGCCCAGAGGCGGACGCGACCGTTGGGGTCGTTGATCGCTTCGGCGACCAGTTCGGCGGCATCGGGAAGTTCTTCATGCCGATGATAGACCACACGGAGTGCGGCCGCACGGAAGCGGGCATCCGTTGAAGCAAGGAGCTTCTTGATGAGTCCGGTCGCGGTGTCGTTGAGAGCTTGGTGGTTCCACATCGCCTGCATCTGCTCGTATTCGTCGCTCAGGGTGCTGCTCCAGGCTGTGAGTTTGGCGAGGGCTTCCGAACGGTCACGGGCTCGGAGTTCGCTGCGAGCTTGCTCACGATGGACCCGTTCTTTGGAGAGGGTGCAGGCGAGCAGCTCCTCGATGGTGGCTTTCGAGAAGTCTTTCTTTTCGATGAGCGGGCGACCTTTGAAGGTGACCCGCCAGATCCGGCCGTGGGTGTGGTCGCGACGTTCGTCTCGGAAGTCGACTTCGCCGTGCTGGATGATGGGGTTATACCAGTCAGCAATGTAGAGCGCTCCATCGGGTCCCATCTTCACGTCGATGGGCCGGAAGGCCCGGTGGGACGAGCTCAGGAAGTCATCGATGCGGGTCGAGATGAAGGCCCCGCCGTCGGGCGAGAGGCGATAGGAGTTGATTCGGTGGCCCCGGAAGTCGGGGGCGATGAGCAAGCCGCGGTATTTCTCGGGGAGATGGGAGCCGGAGAGGACTTCGAGGCCGCAGAGTTTGGGTTGTCCCGGATTGAGTCCGTCGACGATCCGTTGGGCACCCGGAGAGGTGCGAAAGACCGAACGGGGGAAGATGTCGTTGATGCCGTGGCCGCCTGCTCCATC
The DNA here is from genome assembly GCA_023263995.1 of Akkermansiaceae bacterium. Taxonomy (GTDB): domain Bacteria; phylum Verrucomicrobiota; class Verrucomicrobiia; order Verrucomicrobiales; family Akkermansiaceae; genus SW10. Next base: position 13,151 of record JALQTQ010000020.1, read on the forward strand.
GGTGGCGAAGGTCTGCCCGTATTCATCGAAGATGAAGCCCCACGGGTTGATCAGGCCTTTGGAAAGGATTTCGGCCCGCTGGGTCTCGGGGCGGAAATGCCAGACCCCTCCCCCCATCAGGCGTCGTACTCCATACGGAGTCTCGAGGTGACTGTGGATGTAGATCGATTGCAGGAAATAGAGCATGCCATCGGGTCCCTGTTCGAAGGTATGCACGAGGTGATGGGTGTCCTCGGTGCCGAAGCCCGAAAGGACCACGCGGCGGTGATCGGCCTTGCCGTCCCCGTCGGTGTCCTTGAGAAACAGGATTTCCGTTGAGTTCGCAACGTATGCTCCCCCGTCGGCCGGGAGGACCGCGGTCGGAATGTGGAGATCATCGGCAAAGACGGTGCGTTTGTCGGCCTTGCCGTCGTTGTCGGTGTCTTCGAGAACGAGAATGCGATCGTTCTCTTCCGCTCCGGGGGTGATGTGAGGATACATCCCGCTGGAGACAAGCCAGAGTCGGCCTCGGCTGTCGAAGTTGATCTGAACCGGCTTGGCGATCATGGGATCAGAAGCGTAAAGCTCGATCTCCATGCCCTCGGGGAGGTTGAAGGCCGCTTGCTGCTTGACCGGGTCGGGGTCGGGAATTTCCTTGAGACCGCGCTGAGCCTGCGCGGTGAGGGCGGCCAGTGAGGTGGTGGTGAGGAGGAGTCGCGTGATCATTTCTGGGAGGAGGCGAGGGAGGTCCGGAGGGCTTCGATGTCCTGTTCGGCATTTTCAATCAGGGGGTCAAACATGGGAAGTTCCTTCACGTTCTGGCCCTGCTCGTGTTTGCGGAAGAGGCGGAGGTAGGTCTCGTTGGCGGGACGCCAGCGGAAGAAGAAGAGTTTGTTCTTGGCCACGATGGCCTCGCGAAGATCCTCGGCCCGTGGGCTCTTTAGGGTAGCGGGCACCGGGAGACCCAGGGCCTCAAGGAATTTCGGGGCGATGACGCGATAGCCATCATCGGTGAGATGGAGCCCGTTTTCGGTCAGTCCTTTGACCGAGCCAAGGGTGGTGAAAAGATCGGCGAAGCCGACTTGCTGTTTGGCAGCCAGTTCCCCGAGGGCTTTGGCATAAAGCGCGAGCCTTTCTTGGTGGGCCTCCAGGTTGGGCATGGGGGGAGGGAGGGACTCGGCCGGCGGCGGAGAGATGATCACAATCTCACGTGGTGTGGCCGTCGACTGGATCATCGCGAGCAGGGCTTCATATCCTTTGAGAAACTCCGCGAGGCCGTCCTCGCCCTCGAAGGCGGCCACCGCTCCGTAGCAGATCAAGACGACCTCGGGCTTGAGTTCCTCAAGGTCGGCAGTGAGGCGGCGAAAGCCTTCTTCAGGTGGCCCGAAGTAGCTGCGGGCATGACCAAAGACGGTGTCACCACTCCAGCCGAGGTTACGGAATTTGAGGTTTGGTTGATCAGCAGCCAAGGTGAGGGCGGTTTCGAGGTGGCCGTATTTTTGTGCTCGTTCGATAACGGTGTTGCCCAAGAGGACCACGGTGTCGTTGTCCTTGAAGGACAGCGCGGCGGCCGGGAACGCGGCGATGAGTGAAAGGAAGAGGAGCCGAAGTTTCATAAGTGCGTGTGAACCGACTACGGTTGCGCGCCGGACGGTTTGTCAGCAGAATCGGGGGCCAGGGTCAGTCAAGGCCAAGCGCGGAGACGGTCCCCCGCTGCCAGTTATGAGAGCGCGGGGCGTTGAACCACCGGGTCAAACTCAGCGTCGCCGCCGAAGACCGGCCAGTCCACCGAGCACCGCAAGCAGGGCCACTGACGGCTCGGGCACCGTGGTCAGGGTGAAGCTCTCCACCGTGGCGGTGAAATCACCGTTGGCCCGGGCCACTCCGACCGCCGAGATGGTTGCTCCGGCAAGAAGCGGTGTGGCAGAACGCACTTCGGTGAAGGTGGAGTCCGAGACCGCCTTGGCAAACCACGTCGCAGTCCAGCCGCCCGGGCCCGCCGTGGTGTCGAGGACGACCCGTAAATCGATGTCAGGGGAAGCTGGGTCAAGGGCCCATCGCTCGCCAGTGTTGTCTCCACCGCCGACACCGAGACCAAAGTTGCCTGCGCCAAGCTGGCCGGTGCCGAGGAAGCTCTGATTGGTGCCGAGGCTGATGTCGCCCCGGTGCATCATCCAGGCTGTTCCGACCACCTCGCCGGTGATGAAGCGATGGTTAGTACCAGAAAGGGTGGATTGACCATTGACGAAGCCCGCCGCAATCCAGTTGTTGGTCGTTCCGGTCGTCGGGCTGATCCCCGAGATGCGAACGTCGAGATTGTAGATCAGGCCGTCCGCCGGGGTGAAGGCCAAGGTGGCCGAGCCCGCCCCCTGTTCCGTGCTGCCATCAGCATTGAAAATCGTAGAAGCCACCCAACTGGCCCCGGAGGAGACTTCAGGTACCTCCCCGTTGAGGTCCCCACCGCCGCCACCAAATTGATCCGCAAAAAGGGTTGCGGCAGAAGCCGAACTTGGCAGAACAAGACAAGCCGCAAGGCAGGGGATGACAGTTTCTAACGCCCTTTGCATCGTTTCGTGAGAATATCTCGACGGTTTTCTGGAACAAGAAAAAAGAGGGGTTCGGGATACTCAGGGGGTAGATCCCCCGGAGGTGACAAGAATGTAAAAGGCCTTGCCGCCGGGAGCGTTGGTATCGATGAAGTCTTCCCCGTTGGCAAGGCCGGTGGCCAGAGCCGTTCCCCAAGTGCCCGGTTGGGCGGTGACCGAGCGATAGAGGTCAACGCCCACCAAGTCGGGAGCCGCCACTTCGATGCGCGGATTGCCCTCTTCCATGGTGAGAATGGCCCGCAGGGAGGCGTTGGCCCCGCCCCCCGACGAGGTCAGGGAAAAGCGTTCGACGGTGCCCTCGACGCCATCGTTCGACCGGGAGAGCCCGACGGCCGTGATCACCGCTCCCGGCAGGAGGGGCTCGGTGGGACGAATCTCGATGTATTCGGCGTCGCCGGTGGCCTTGGCGTAAAAGGTGGCCGTCCAGTTGCCGACGCCCCCCGTGGTGTCGAGAACCACCCGCATGTCCACCGAGGTCGGATCGGGACTGAGAGCCCATTGCACGGCCGTGTTCTCGCCCCCGCCTCCCCCGAGGCCAAAGTTGCCCGCGCCAAGCTGCCCGGTGCCGAGAAACGACTGATTGGTGCCAAGGGTGACATTACCCCGATGCATCATCCAAGCCACCCCGGTCACACTCCCGGTAATGAAACGGTGACTCGTGCCACTCACATCAGATTGACCGTTCACGAAGCCCAAGGCAAACCAGTCGTTTTCAGGGACAGCAGTCGCACTCAAACCACTGTAAGTCGCCTCCAGGGTGTAAACCTGACCATCGACTGGGTTGAAGGCAAGAGTCGCAGAACCCGCCGCCTGATTGGTAGTGCCATCGGCATTGAAGGCGGGCCCGGCCACCCAGCTCTCGCCTGTGGTGACATCAGGGGGCGTCCCGTTCAGAGGAGAGACGGCCAGGCCGTCAAAATCATCCAGAAAGAGAGTGGTCTGAGCGATGGCCGGAGCGCAGGCCAAAGCGAAAGCGGCCAAGGTAGGCCACGAGGGAAGACGGAAGGCTATCTTGGCAATCATGTGCAGCCGTCATCTCGTCATTTCCGGTGACGAGGGCAAGCTGAAAGTTGGTCCGGCCGTTCATGGCTCCGTGATTTTTCCCGCATTTCCCGGACAAGCTGAGGGAGTGGCTGAAGCACCCCAAAGCGTGCCGCCTCGCCAGCACTGGGGGGCGAAAGAGAGACAAACTCGGGGGGTGGTGAGGGGCCAGACGGATCAAGGGATTCGTGAGATCGACTCGATTTGCGCCAGGGTGAATTCGCGTTTGCCAAGCCGCAGTCTCAAGCGGGAGCGATTCTTGGGGTCCTTCGACTCACAGAGGGTGATGACGCCCTCGAGGAGCTGATCCTCCCCGACCAAAGCCAAACGGACCGCCGACCCCAAAATGATGCCGTAACGGCTCTCGAAGGCCTTTTTCCTCCGCCCGAGTTCCTTCTGCCAATTCCGGTATCCTTCGTCTGAACCCTTGGATTCAAAGTTGAAAAAACCTTGCTCGAAATCCACGGCAGAGAGCCTTACCCGAAATGATTCGCGACGATAAGAAAAAAGAAACTCACCATGATTGCCCGGATCGTTCGCCCGGTCGACAACCTGCTGGCGTTTCAAGTCCGGCCCCTCCTCTTGTCCGGGGACACCAAAAATTTACCACTCAGGGCCACCTGAACGTACAGCGCCCCTTTGCTTGATCGGTGACATTCATCGCTCATCATGGTGCATCCATCATTCGCGCAACGGTCTGATTACCTCGCCTGATCGGTAACGTCACCGTAGGCGAGGCCTCCCGCCGGTCACTTGTGTGGCGAGCGCGAAAGAATGAAGCCGGCTTTGCGGGAATCGGTGAAGGGTGGCGCTTTTGCGGGTGCCTGGACAAAAGGAGCCGACAGGGACGTCGACGTTCCCGGCGTTGGGTTTGGTGAGAAATCAGAAGGAGACGGGGGGCGGGGGCCTCTTTTTACGGCGTTTCAGTGAGTTCGCGGAGGCGGAGGAATTGCGCAACGGCGCGGGGGCTGGAATGGCTGAGTTGACGGGTGATGGGAGTGAGGCTGCTCAACGGAGACCACGTGGAAAGATCGAGGGAGGTTTCGATTTGATAGCTTGTCCCGGGCTCCACGGCCCAGGTGAAGGTGAGGGTGTCTGAAGTGACGTGCTTGTCCAAGAGGGTGAGGGGCGGCGGGGCGAGGACCGCCACGCCGTCGAGATCAAAACCGGCCGAGCCAAAGGTGGGGTAGGGGTCGTAGATCGGTTGGCCGCGGGAATCGAGATCGGTACCGTCACCCACGACATCGACAAGGCGGACGAAGCGGATGGCCTCGCGATCGACGAGAGCTTTTTTGGGAAGGGTCGAGAAATCAAAGCCGGTGCCAAAACCGGCGCGGTATTTTCCGGCCAGGCCATGGAGATTGGTCGGATCGGTCGTGCCGAATCCCCCGACTGCTTGAGCAGTCTGGCTGATGGAGGGGAAGCGTTGCCAGTGGAGGCCGTCCGATGAGACCTCGACGTGGGCCAGTTCGAGGAAGCGATCGCTGAAGCTGTTTTCGAAGATGGCGATGTCGGGTCCGGGGCCGTTTGTCAGTGGGTGGGTCCAGACGAACTCGATGTGGCCGCCGCGGCCAAGCCCGGTAATGTCGAGGGGGTCGCCGCTGGCCGGGCCGAGGGCACGAGTTGGATCCTGCCAGGTTTCATCGAGATCGGCACCGGGATGATACGACCGCACCTCGATGGCCCAGCTCTGGATGCGGGGGTCATCGAGTGGAATGGCGAGGGAGCCGACTTGGCCAGCTGCGGGGTCGAAGTCCCCGGCGTGGGCCAGCGGGATCAGAAGGAGAACGAGCGTCGCTTTCATTGGAGGTTAGAAGGTGCCGCGAAGGCCGAGAGTCAAAGCGCGCCCGTTGCCGGGATACCATTGTCCGAGAAACTTGAGGGAAGCCCATCGTTCATCGAAAAGGTTGTCGATGCGGGCAAAGACTTCGAGGTGTTTGCCGACGGCCTGACGTCCTTCGAGATGAACGAGGCTGCGACCGGGAAGGAAAGCGCGGACGTTTGCGAAATCGCCTCCTTCCGGGGCGTCGCTGAGCCACTCCCATTCGAGGTCAAGGTCGAGGTCGTCGCGAATTTCCCAGGTCAGCAAAGCTGAGAGTTGATGGCGAGGAACGAGGGGGTGGTCCTTTCCCTCGAACGGCCCGTTGGCGAAAGTGGCACTCGTCCAGTGATGTGTGACGAGGGCCCGCCCGTGGTCTCCTTGCCAGGTCAGACGAGACTCGAGACCGATCCTCCGGCTGCGGGCGAAGTTGCGGTTCCGCTTGTTTTGGAAATCGAAGAGGATCTCGCCGTCGAGCCACTGGGCAAAGGTGGTCAGCGAAGCACCGAAGCGTTCGCCATGATAGCTCGAGCCAAGTTCTACACCGTGTCCCGTTTCGGGCCCGAGACTTGTATTGACCGGGGTATCTAGCAGAAAACCCTGATAGCCCGCGATCTCGTCGATGAGAGGAAACCGGAAAGTGCGGTCGTAGCGCAGCCAAAGGCGGCGGGAGTCGTCGGGGTGGAAATCGAGGGAAAGCTCCGCACCGTGGGCCGAGTCCGAGGTGCCGTTGTCGAAGTTCAACGCAGGGTCAGGGGGGGGAGCGAGGTCGCGAGCCGAGACCGCGAGGTCGTAGACATCCAACGAGAAGCCCCCGGAGAGGGTCCAAGTCGGGTTCAGGTCATAATCAGAGCGCACAAAAGCGCCCAGCGAGGATCGGTCGAGATTGGCGGTGGCGAAGCGGGTGCGACGTGTCTGGTCGTGGAAGCGTTCAAGGAAAAGAGTATCCAGCGAAGCGCGGAATCCCCAAGTGGTTGCCAATCGATCGGCGGACCATCGGTGGCTGAGATCGATGGCCAGGGTGTCGAGGTCATGGTCGGTGTGGCTCCCGGCTCCGAAATTCAATTTGCGGAGTCGCCCGGTCCACGAAGCGTTTAGTTGCCAAACCTGATCGGGAGTGGCGCAGAAGCGGATTTGGTGGGTCCAGCGCCTCGTGCTCAGAGAGTTGTCGTATTGATTCCCGATTCCGAAGCGGGTGTAAAGCGATTGGCGGGGATTGGCGCGGTAGTCTTCGAAGCCCAGTCCACCCGGGTTTTCAAGGTCGGTTTGACCGAGATGAAAGGTGGTGAGCCACTGCCAGGAGCGGCCTTCAGGTGAGGACAAGCTGACCTCGGCCGCGTGCGAGCGGGTGCCGGAGTTTTCCCGCCATCCGTCGCTTTCATAGCAATCGAGCGAGACCCCGGCGGTCCAACCGTGGCCTGTTGGAAGCCGTCCGTTGAGGCGGAAGAGCGAGGTGTTCCATGAACCGAGCGACGATTGAAAGGACCATTCCCGGGCACCGGTGTGGCCCCGTGTTTCCAACGAGATCACCCCGGCGAGGGCGGGCGACCCCCAGCGCACGGTGCGGGAGCCACGTATGAGTTCGACCTTGTCCAAGCTGGCCAGGGGAAATTCAAACCAGACCGGGCCAGCGAGGTCGGGTCGGTTGGCCGGTAGCCCGTCGATGAGAATGAGGACGCGGCTCGAGGCCCCGTCGGCAAACCCGCGAAGTTGAGGCGCGCCGGTGCCCCCGCTTCCGAAAAAGCTGGTGAAGTTCACGCCGGCCTCGCGGCGGAGGACGTCGGCAACCGACGGGAGGGCCGACCTGCGGAGCGCTTGGTCTCCGAGGGTGACGGGCTCCCCGCCCCCGGCTTGTGCCCGGATGGTGGCCCCGGCGGAGGTGGCCACGACTTCACGGGCTGGCAGCAGTTCCCGGAGCGCCTCCTGCGCCTCTGCCGGAAAGAAACTGACCAGCAGGGCCAGCACGATCTTTCCTTTCATCGACGGCGTTTTCCGGCAAAGATCAGCAGAGCGAGGGGAGGCGAAAGAAGCGAGGAGGGCTCCGGAATCGGAGCGACCGACGGGCGAAGTTCTGTGGGGGCGAAGACGAGAGCGTCGTTGGACCCCTCGGCGATGAGGCGGAAGTTGACCGAAAGACCCGCACCCAATTCCCAAGCGTCGGGCGTGATAGGGACGGGGGCCGGCACCCCCAGGCCGACTGCTCCCGCTTCCCCTCCGGCCACCCAGTGGGTGAAGGTCGATCCGTCCGGCGAAAAGTCGTTGCTCTCCGTCACTCCGTTGAAGGTCAGTGAGGAGAAGAACTCATTCGGTTGGGTGGGAGAACCGAAGTCCGAAATCTCGAAGCTGATCGCGGGGTCGGCAGCATCGATAAGCTGGAGGAGAGCGCTGCCTCCGCGCAGCCCGCCCGAGGCCGCATCATACCGCACCGCGTATTGCCGGAGCCCGACATTGGGGGTTTCAAGAGTAAAGTAGCTGGTATCGGGGCCTGATCCGATCGTGATGAGAGCGGCCGGGAGTAAGGGAGACCCGATGAGGCCGAGCGCTCCGATTAGCCCGACGCGGGACTTCAAGTTCAATTTCATTTGGTTTCGCTGGTTCTATTTTTTTCGACACCGAGCGAGAACGGCGGACACGTGGACCGCGGCGATTCCCGTAAGCCCTCAACTCGCGAAAGGCCGCACGCTTTCCCGGCCTCGGCAGCCGGAAAACGAAAACCAAGCATGGGAGGGAAGTATTCGGACTTCCGGCTCTAACCTCCCTTTTCCTCCTTCACCCCGGGAATTCCCCGGAATTGGCTATGGAAAAGGTCGTTGCCAGTTACCGCAGCGCGCCTGTCCCGGATTTTCACCGGAGTTCCATGCACCTCCTGCCCTGATTTCAAGCGGAGCTTAGGTGAAGGGACACCCAATGGCCAGCCAATTGCCCGCTCAAGGTGCTCCTTCCCAGAATGACTGTTGAGGGATAAGTCGAGTTAATGTCATAATTGATCCCATCCGAAAAAATGATTTGCCGTCGGTCTTCGGTGGGGCATCTTCCTGCCGCTTAAACCGACAATTGATGACTATGACCAAACAGAATAACGGCGCGTTCCGCAGCGGCTCACGGAACCGGTTCCTTTTTTCCCTCAGTTTTCTGGCAATGCTGGGAAGCTCGGCCGTGAATGCCTCGCCGATTCGCGGGGCGGGTGGCTCGGTCGACCAGTGCCCGGTGATGAATCCGGCCGGGGCAATGCCCACCAAGGCCTCGAATGCCGCTGGCTATGACGTGCAGGACTGGTGGCCCAACCAGCTCAATCTTGATATCCTCCACCAAAATTCCGCCAAGGGGAACCCGCTCGATCCCGATTTCAACTACGCCAAGGAGTTCGCCAAGCTCGACATGGAGGCCCTCAAGAAGGATCTCACCGAGCTCATGACCGATTCTCAGGACTGGTGGCCGGCCGACTACGGTCACTATGGTCCTCTTTTTATCCGTCTCGCTTGGCACAGCGCCGGAACTTATCGCACTTACGACGGACGCGGGGGTGCCCGTGATGGGGCCCAGCGCTTCGCCCCTCTCAATAGTTGGCCCGACAACGCCAACCTCGACAAAGCTCGTCGCCTCCTCTGGCCCATCAAGCAGAAGTATGGTCAGAAGATCTCGTGGGCCGATCTCCTGATTCTCGCCGGGAATGTGGCCCTCGAGTCGATGGGCTTTGAAACCCTGGGATTCGGAGGGGGACGCTCCGATGTTTGGGAAACCCAGAAGGACATCTACTGGGGCCCCGAGAGCAAGTGGCTCGGTAAGAAGCGATACGACCACAAGGGGAACCTCGACAATCCGCTGGCGGCCGTTGAGATGGGCCTGATCTACGTCAATCCCCAAGGTCCCGACGCCAATGCAGACCCGCTCGCCTCGGCCAAGCAGATTCGGATCACCTTCGGCCGCATGGCCATGAACGACGAGGAGACGGTCGCCCTGATCGCCGGCGGACACACCTTCGGCAAGGCCCACGGAGCCGGTAGCCCCGAGAAGTTCGTCGGGCCCGAGCCTGAAGGTGCTTCTCTGGAGCATCAGGGGCTGGGTTGGATCAACACAAAGGGGTCGGGCAATGGAGCCGACACTATCACCAGCGGTCTCGAAGGTGCTTGGACGAGCACCCCGGCCCAGTGGTCGCACAGCTATTTCACCAACATGTTTGCCTACGAATGGGAACTGACGACCAGCCCGGCCGGAGCCAAGCAGTGGGTCCCGAAAGGGGGAGCAGCGGACGGAACGGTCCCAGACGCGCATGATCCGGATAAGCGTCACGCCCCGATCATGTTCACTTCGGACCTCGCGCTAAAGCATGATCCGATCTACCGCAAGATCTCGAAGCGTTTCTTTGAGAATCCTGCTGAGTTCAAAAAGGCCTTCGCCAGCGCTTGGTTCAAGCTCACTCACCGCGACATGGGGCCTCGTTCGGCCCTTCTTGGCGACGATCTTCCCGAGCCTCAGCTCTGGCAGGATCCGGTCCCCGAAGTCGATCACAAGTTGATCGATGAAGCAGCCATCAAGAAACTCAAGTCGGAGCTTCTCGCCTCCGGCCTCAGCACTTCGCAGTTGGTGTCCACAGCCTGGGCCTCAGCTTCGACTTTCCGGAGCAGCGACCGCCGCGGTGGTGCCAACGGAGCACGGATTCGCCTCGCTCCCCAGAAGGACTGGGCGGTCAACAACCCCGAAGAGCTCGCTAAGATTCTTCCGATTCTCGAGAAGATTCAAAAGGAGTTCAATGCAAGTGCTTCCGGTGGCATGAAGGTCTCGTTGGCCGATCTCATCGTGCTCGGCGGGGCCGCCGGTATCGAAGAGGCTGCTCGCAAGGCTGGTCACAAGGTCGAGGTTCCCTTCACGCCCGGCCGCACTGACGCCACTCAGGAAATGACGGACGTGGATTCTTTTGCCCTCCTTGAGCCCAACCAAGATGGCTTCCGGAATTACTTCAGCAAGACAATCCAGCGTCCCGCTCCCGAGGCGCTCGTCGACCGCGCCCAGTTGCTCGGCCTCACGGCTCCTGAGATGACCGCCCTTGTCGGTGGCCTTCGGGTCCTCGACACGAACGTCGGATTTCCCGGAATGGGCGTGCTCAGCGACAAGCCCGGCGAATTGAGCAATGACTTCTTCGTGAACCTCCTCGAGTCCGGGACTGACTGGAAGGTCTCCCCGATGTGCGAGCACTTCTTTGAGGGTAAGGACCGCAAGACTGGTAAGGCCAAGTGGACCGCCTCCGCAGTTGATCTGGTCTTCGGGTCGAACTCGCAGTTGCGCGCCATCGCTGAAGTCTACGCGAGCTCCGACGGCGAGCAGCGCTTTCTCACCGATTTCGTCGAAGCGTGGACCAAGGTCATGACCGCTGACCGCTTCGATCTCTGATTCGGATTGCTTCTTTCAATCTGAACCCAAAGGCCCGGGGAGATTCTCCTCGGGCTTTTTTTATGCAAAAGTCCTAACCGGGATCGATCAATCCCGACCTCGACCTTTGCTCGACATCTTCCGAGAAGAGGAGTGCCTGAAAGCTCCCTCAGGCCTGCCTTCTGACCGTGGCGCATTTTTACACGGATTCAGTCGAATAAAACCAAGATCTTACCAAGGAATTAGCTAGGATCGCCCTTTCAAGGGGTGGCACACCCTGCAACGACCCCTCTTAACACCAATTAAAATGACAAAAAAAACAAGACTGATTGCAGGCTCCCTGACCTGCCTTCTCGGAGTCTCTCACGCGGCAGTGGTCGAGCTGTGGGACTTCGAAGATGGCACCAATGGGCAAGCCTTCACCCCTGCGGGCGATGCAAATGGGACCGGCGGATCGACCGGAGTCAGCGGGACCCTGATGCGGGGATGGAATACCGAATTCGGCCCATCATGGACCTCAACCACTTCCGCCAATGGGGGAAGCTTCGGAATGAGAGCAGTCAACCAAGATGGATACGTGACAGAAGGAGCCCTTCATAACTGGACTTCTTCCTCGTGGACGGTGGAGTTGAGCGTCTACTTCAATGACCTCTCCGGATGGGAAACGATGATCGGACGTGATGGGTCTACCATCGCGGAAAACGAGTCCGACTTTTACTTCCAGCGCATGGGGGACGGTTCGGGTCTTTTCCGGCTGAATTACGTGGATAATGATGATAACCGCTGGATTCTGCCGAGCACCACCGTTCCCGTCACCGGCACTTGGTATGGGATGGCAGCGGTCGTCGATGGCGTCGCTGGCACAATCAGCCTCTATCTCGATGACGGAAGCGGATATGCTCTGGAGAGCCAACTCACTGGCTTGACCGGCGATCTGGGAATCAAGGATTCCGGGCTCAACTGGACTTTCAGTCGCGGGTGGTATGGTGGAGGCTTTGTGGATCACACCGATGCCACCTACGACAACATCCGGTTCAGTGATACCGCCCTACCTACCAGTGAATTGATTGCT
>JALQTQ010000210.1 GCA_023263995.1 Akkermansiaceae bacterium
GTCATCAGCACCTGCGAGAGCTCGCTGCGATCGTAGATGCGGCGATAGAGCAGGCGCTCCAGCGGCACGGCGATGATGATCGTGCCGATCACGGCCAGCGCGATGCCGAAACCGGAGCCGAGGCCGAGATCGCGACTTCTTGGGTGCCGTCGCTGATCTTGTCAAAGGGGGCGAAGAACGAGGTCGTGGCGGTGGTTTGTCCGGTTGGGATCACCAGCGTGGGGTTTGCGATCACCACCTCGGAAGGGTCGCCGCTGACGAGAGTCACGGGAGTGGGGGTGAGAGCCGGCTGGTCGAGGGTCACGGTCAGGGTGGCTGCCTTTTCTCCTTCGTTGAGGATGATTTGGCTGGCGGTCAGGGAAAGCCCGAGGCCGTTGTCGAGTTGCAGGTCTCCGAAGACGGGGAGGTGATCGGAAGCATCGGCACTGGTGGGGGCCGGGAGGGGTGATCCGGCCTTGTGGAGCCCTGGGTAGGCCGCTTCGAGGTTGCTGTTGTAGATTTCCGTTTTGGGATTGCGGGAAGCCAGTGCCGACGAAATGAGGAGGTAATCGAGCACGGTGGAGGAACCGGGAAAAGTCCGGTCGGTCACCCCATCCTGTTGCCGGGACTCGGGGTCCGTCATGCCCAAGCCCTGAAAATACCGGGTGGGCTCAACGAAATAGTCAACGTTGAAGGTGATGTCGTTGCCCAAGATGAAGCTGGGTGGGAGCCCGGGCGGGATTTGCGGATAGGTGAGGTTTGAGGATCCGAGGAGATTGAAGTCACCCATTACAATCACGTTGTCGTCACCGTCCAGGCCTTCGCGCACGAGGAAGTTCCTGATTCGGGTCATCTCGATCGCTCGGCGAAAGGGATCGTCCAATTCAAAGCAGCACTTGAGGTGGGCGGTGATGATGGTGGGGTCGTTGAGGGTGTTGGGGACATCCACCACCACGGCGGCCGCGGCGCGGGTGACATCGTTGGCTCCGGGAGGTGAGAGGATGCTGGTCGGGGAGTTCGGGACAAAGGGGAAGCGGGAAAGAATTGCCACCCGGGAGGAGGTGTCGAGGGCGCTCTCCGGGATGAAGAGGTAGGGATAGCCCAAGGTTTGACCCAGGGCGGTGATCCGCTCGTTGGCGAGATCGTCGGATGTGATTTCTTGGAGTGCCACCACGTCGGCAGCGATGCGAGCGAGGACCGCTTCGACCCCATCGCGTCCGGGGTCGCCAACCGGGCCCAGTCCAAGGCGGACATTGTAAGTCGCCACCCGGATTTCCACCGCCCGCAGAAGGGAGCCGAAAGAGAGCAGAAGAAAGGTGGTCGCTAAGAAAAATCTCATTTTAGGGCAAATTGACGCGTCGATTCAGCCTGTCTGGTTGGTGCATGAGAAAACCAGAAGCGCAGCGGGCTTTCGATGTTAAACTACCCTGAACTCTCGCCTTCTCCAACCTTTTGTGGATTGCCATGACCCGGATCAAATCATACCCCTTGCCCATGAGATTTGCAGGAATCACAGTGTTGGCCATCCTGGCCTTTTCTGCGGCGGCGGCCCGGGCGGATCGTCCGGCCCTCAATGACAAACCGACCCCGCGGACCCTCGGCGATTTTCGGGAAATTCAAAAGGCCTTGCAGTCGCACTTGGAACGGACCCGGGCGGCCACGGTCTGCCTTGAAGTGGCCGGCAGTTCCGGTAGCGCAGTGATCATCAGCGAGGACGGCTTGGTTCTGACGGCGGCCCACGTGACCGGGAAAGTCGGGGCCGAGATGACTGTGGTGATGGAAGACGGTCGGAAGCTGAAAGGAAAATCGCTTGGCCTCAATTCCGAGACCGATTCTGCGATGTTGCAGATTGAAGAGGAGGGGCCCTTTCCGTTTGTCGATGTCGATTTGAAAGACACCACCCGACTGGGCGACTGGGTGTATTCGCTTGGTCATTCGGGCGGCTTTGACAAGGAGCGCGGAATCAATGTCCGAATCGGACGCCTGGTTCGTGAGGCCGAAAGCACCATCCAGTCCGACTGCATGCTCATCGGTGGGGACTCGGGGGGGCCCCTTTTCAATCTTAATGGGCAGCTCATCGGCATCCACAGTCGGGTCGGAGCGTCCCGGGAGGAAAGCATGCACGTTCCCATTCGTGAGTTCCAGCGACATTGGGACGACCTGAAGAAGGGGGAATTCATCGGGAATGGGGGATTTGCCCAGAAAGTCGTCCCCGGCTCAGGTTTTCTCGGGATCATCACCGATGCCTCAACTGGCGGGGGCTTGCGGGTGATCGAGATTTGGGCAAAGGGCCCGGCCGAAGAGGCGGGGCTAAAGGTAGGGGACCGCATTGTAGCGGTTGACGGCAAGGAAGCGACCCAGGAGATCCTCGAGGGCCGACTTGCTGAGATCGGGGAGGGTGACAAAATCACATTGAAATGGATCAGCGGTGGAGAAACCATCGAGAAAGAAATCACGCTTGGAAAACGCCCATGAAATCCATCTTTGTCCTCTTGGTCTTGGCCGCCTCGCTGGCCGTTGCGAATACTCTCCCGTCCGAGAAGCGGAAGAATGGGCCTCTGATTCAGGAGGCGCTATCCCCTGTGCAAATCGCCCTGCAGGAGAGTAGCGCGGCCTTCTACAACAATGAAACCTCCAGTCCCTTTCTTTATGGCACGGTGGTGTCGCAAGACGGGCTGATCCTGACCAAGGCGAGCGAACTCGAGCAGGTCAAGGACTTCCACGTGCGGGTCGGGACCAAGAAGTATCGTGATCCCAAGGTGCTCGGGAGCGATGAGGTCTGGGACGTGGCGCTGGTGCGAATCGAGGCCGAGGGGCTCACGCCGGTGAAGATGGGAGAGACGGCGGAATTTCCCCACGGAACATGGGTCGTTTCCAATGGCTCCACCGAGCGTCGCTTCCGGCGTCCTCGTCCGGGCATCATCAGCGCCAACAAACGTGAAGTTCCCGTCCCCGGAGGGGTCGTCTTGGGAGTCGAATTGAAGGAGGAACAAGGGGGCTTGGTCATCGGGAAGGTGACCGAAAATTCCGGCGCGGAAAAAGCCGGGCTCAAACCCGGCGATCTGATTGTGGGAATCGACGAAAACCCGGTCAAAAAGCGGGCCGACCTGATCAAGAAGTTCAAGGACGAGAAGGAGGGCAACCTGGTCCGCCTGAAGGTGAAGCGGGAAGAAGAAGAGCTTTCCATCGAGGTTGAACTGATGTCGCGGGAAAAACTTTACGGACGCCAGATGACTCGTAACGACCAACTCAGCGGCGGCGACCTCCAGCAATCGGATCGGCGCACCGGATTTCCGATGATCATCCAGCACGAGACCATGCTGACCCGCTACGAAGTTGGCGGCCCGGTCTTCACCCTCGACCAGCAGTTCGTGGGAATGAACATCGCGGCGGTCAACCGGGTGGAGGCTTTCGCCATTCCTTCGGAAGAACTCCCAGACATCCTCGCCGAACTCAAGAAGTCGGCTCAGTGACCACTCCGGGCCGCCTTGTGCGTCTTGAAAATCTCCAGCGTTCGATTGCGCTCCTCACCGTGATCGACAATCGGGAGCGGGTATCCCTTGGCGATCGGACGGTCGTTCTCCGGGGGCACCTGGAATCGCTTGGGATCAACTCCGACGAGTTCGGGCACCCAGCGTTTGATGTATTCTCCCTGCGGGTCGAAACGTTTGGTCTGCGACCACGGGTTTTGGATGCGAAAGTAGGGCGCGGCATCGGCACCCGTTCCGGCACTCCACTGCCAGCCACCATTGTTTGAGGCGATCTCGCCGTCGAGAAGGTGTTGGGCAAAAAACTGTTCGCCCAGGCGCCAGTCGAGATGAAGGTCCTTGGTCAGGAACATCGCGACAATCATGCGAACCCGGTTATGCATGAAGCCGGTGGCGAGTAGTTCTCGGATGCCGGCGTCCACGATGGGAAATCCGGTCTTTCCGGACTTCCATGCCTCGAAGGTTTCTCCTGGCTCTTCCCACGGGAGACCCCGCCAGTCGGGGTTGAATTCCTCAGCGAGGACCTCGGGGAAATGATGAAGGATGGAAAAGTAGAATTCGCGCCAAGCCAATTCCTTGAGATATTGCGCGGAGTGACACGATGAGGCTCTTTGGTAGAGCTCCCGGATCGAGATCGTGCCCCAGCGCAGGTCTTGGGAAAGGCGACTCGTGCCCGTGACGGCCGGAAGATCACGGTGATCATCGTAGTCCGGAATGCGCGTACCCAGTGCCTCCCTCATCCGAAGACGGCCCTCCCGCTCACCACCGGGCAGGAGGTCCCAGTGGTCTTCCTCGGCCAGTCCCCAGTGCGATAGCTCGGGGACCGGCAAGGAGCCGATGCCAGACGGGGTCCTGATGGCTTTGGGGCGTTCCGCGGGCCTTCTTTTTTCTCTTTGGAGCCAGCGCTTGGAAAAAGGGGTGTAGACCCGGTAGGGCGTGCCGTCGTCCTTCAAGATCTCGTCGGGGCGATGCAGGAAGGCGTCGTCACAAATATGGACCGGAACCGGAGAACGCCGCATGAGCTCGGCCTCGACGCTTTGACCGAAGGGATCGACGTCTGAATTGAGAAAGATCGCCTCGGCCCCGGTCTCTTCCACCAAGGCGAGCAGTTCGTCGACTTGGCTTCCCCGGCGGAAGATCAAGCGACTGCCGAGGTGCTCGAGGTTGGCTGCCAGCGAGGCCAGGCAGTCGCAGAGGAACTTCTGGCGCTTGGCCCCGGTCCAGCGATGCGACCCGCTCCAGCCGCTCAGTAGGTAGCAGGGGATGATCTCCTGCGACTGCGCCAAGGCGGCTTGGAGTCCCGTATTGTCGGTGAGTCGTAGATCACGGCGAAACCAGTGGACCGCCCGTTGATAGGTAGCCGCCATCCAATTTAAGACTCCTTGAGGATTTGGTGAGCCCGCTCGATGGTCGATTTGCTCAGCTTACCGTTGATCCGACGTGAGTTGTCGATGAGCTTGAGAAGCTTGGTCCGGGCCTTCTCGGCCGCCTTGAGCGATCCCTGGCCACCACCATAAACCTTGTCCGAAAAATACCTAGTGAAGGTCGTGCCCGCCCGGCTGACGCAGAGACGCCAGCCCTCGAAGGCGGTCGTCTCGTATGTGAAACGGGTGAGGTTTTTTCTTGATTTGAGCATCTCTCCGATCTTGTGAGACCGATAGTCCAGCTTTTGGATTTTTCACCTGAAAATCGCTTAAATTTCTGCTCTCTCCGAGAAAATGATCGAAAAAAGAATTGCATAGATCCGTCGATACTGGTCTTTTCCGCGGCCGCGAGCATTCGAAATCGCCGTCGGTCCTCTGGGTTTCTCCGTGTCAGGAGATTCCGCTCGTCAGGGGGAAACCCGGTAACCAACAAAAACAATGTCAGAAGAAAACACTGCTGCTGAAGAAAAGGAAAGTCCGGTCAAGCTGAACCGCTTTGAGCTTCCCAACCGCCTCATCAAGAATGAGGACACTGCCACTGAAACCTATGCCCAGTTCACTGCCGAGCCGTTCGAGCAGGGATTCGGGCACACCATCGGAAACTCTCTCCGCCGAGTTCTCCTGTCTTCGCTCGAAGGGGCGGCCATCACTTCGGTCCGCATTGCCGGGGTCCAGCACGAGTTTGCAACCCTTCCCGGGGTGATCGAAGATGTCACTGACATCGTTCTCAACCTCAAGAAGGTGAAGTTCAAGGCTCACGACAAGGAGCCTCGCGTCCTCAGTCTCAAGGTCGAGAAGGAAGGGGTGGTCACTGCAGGTGACATCCAAGAGGACAATATCTATGAGGTCGTCAACAAGGACCAAGTCATTTGTACCCTCGACAAAAAGGTCAAGTTCGACGCCGAAATCGAGGTCCAAGTGGGGCGGGGATTCAAGACCGGCGACGAGAACAAGCGCGAGGGGGCCCCGATCGGCGTGATTGCCATCGACTCCATCTTCTCGCCTGTCTCGCGGGTGAAATATGAAGTGGGAGCAACCCGGGTGGGACAGATGACCGATTTTGACAAGGTCGTTCTCGACATCTGGACCGATGGTCGCATTGAACCGCATGACGCCCTCCTTCAGGCTTCCGCCATCCTTCGTCACCACCTCGACGTATTTGTCAACTACGACGAGAACGCCGTGGACTTCGAGGAAGCCCCCGCCGAGGCCAGTGAAGAAAATGCAGCCCTCAAAAAGCTTCTCAACATGTCGGTC
>JALQTQ010000211.1 GCA_023263995.1 Akkermansiaceae bacterium
AGGGTGTCACTGGTCTGCAGGGTGTATTGGAAGCCGGGGAAGGGAGCCTCCAGGGTGAGAGTGAGCGTGCCATTTTCGATCTTATCCAGGAGCGGGGGATCGGCAAAGGGGAGAAAAGCGAGAAGGGTTCGAGCGGCGGCGACCCCGATTTGTTGCAGCCCGATGCTGTCGAAGTGGAGGTTGTCGGATTGCATCCCAAACCCATCGGTATCGAGCAGGGGGCTCAGAGAGTCATCGTTTGCGACGATCGTTTGGGCTGCCCTCACAATGTCGAGCTGTGGTTGAGGGATGTTGGTCTGTTCGATGGCCAGTCGCGAAATGACAAAGGGGAGGTGGGCTCCGTAGGTCATTCGCACATCTGCAATGAAGGCAGCGAGGTTGGCTTGATACTGATTTTCATGGCCGCCTTTGGCGTCCCGTTCACCTTGGACCCAAAGCATGCCTGCCAGTTCGATGTTGGCACCAGGATAGGCGGAAGCGAGGGCCGCCAGCCCGTTGTTGATCGTTTGTTGAAAGGTCTGGTAAAGAGGGCCGTCTCCGGCGGTGGTCGGGTCTCCTCCGGGTTTCCAATCGACGGCCAGGCTGGTCCCACCCACGCCATATTTGAGAATCGCCACCCGCGTTTCCCGTTCTCCCTTGAGAGCATCCGCGATGGTCCGCCCCAGGGTGATTTCGGGGCCGAACTGCGATCCCGGGCGCAGGGTGGTGAGCGTTGATCCGTCGTAAAAGTCGACATCGTCTTGGGGGAGTTGCAGGTTCACCGGGACAACGGGTAACTGGCTGGCGCTGCCCCGCCCGGCGGCATTCGACTGACCTCCCAGGAGGACCGCCCGGACTCTCCGCACGGTCAACGGTTCAGGTGCCTCGACCACCATGAGGACCGCGTCGCTGGCGATCGGAGAGCGGGTGTCGAGGGGGTTGCCTGCGGGGTCGAGGAGCTCTGCGCCTTGCAGGACTGCCAGCCGGAGAGCCCCGGGGCCGGTCGGCAGGACCTCGATGGTGAAGGTGCCCGGGGTGACCTCGGTGATGGTGCCGAAGGTGATCGGGGCATCGCCAAGATTGCCGAAATCATCCTCTCCGACCGAGGTCGCATCGATATCCTCGCTGAAAGCAATGGTAAAGACCACGATGCTTCCTGAAGTCACTTCGCCGTTCCCACCGATGCCTGCCACGATATCGGAGCCGCTCAGGTCAGGCGGGGTCTCATCAGGACCGGACGAGGCGCCCGACAATTCCGCGACTTTGGCCGGAGCGATGGCCTCGTCGTAAAGATAAAGTTCATCGATCTGACCCAAGTGAATCTGTCCAGTCTGACTGAAGGCGTGCCCGACGTCCGAAGCGGTAAAGGTGGTGCCTCCCGACGGGGTCAGCGAGCCGAGGGAAATGTTGTCCCGGTAAACGGTGACCGAGCCATCACCGGACGCAATGACGGCCCAGTGGTGGTAGGCCCCATCGTCCGGGAATCCGCCGAAATCGGCGCTGGTGCCACTGGCATTGCGAAAGCGCAGTCCTCGGACCACCGAAGGATTGTCGGGGGTCCAGATGAAGTTGGACGAACTGCCGACTTCCCCCACGATCATGCCGTCCTGGGCGGCGGCGTTGGGCGCCCGTCTGACCCAGAAGGCGACCGACCACGGATCGCTCGGGCCGAAAGCCAGAGTGGTCGTGAGGTTCAGCCAGTCGTCGCCATCGAGGTCGAGGGCCCCGTCTCCGACCGCCACCAGCGCCGGATTGGTGGTGATGGACGGATTGGTGCCGGGTTCCGCAGTCAGGTGGTTGGAATTTCCCGAGGTGTCGGAAAAATCACGGTCGAAAGGAAAGTAGGCGAGCAGTCCGGCTTCCACGGAACTGACCCCGGCCAGCCATGCAGCGGCCAGGGCTGAAAATCGAAAAAGAGACGACATCTACCGACGGCGGCGAAGGGAAACCAAGCTTCCCAAGGCGACGAGGGCCAGCGAGCCCGGCTCGGGAATGTTGGTGAAGAGATTCCCGACGGTGGTTTCCGAAATGGCCTCGTCGAAAATGTAGAGCTCATCGAGCTGTCCCCAGTAAATCTGTCCGGCCGCGTTGAAGGCCTGACCGACATCGGAAGCGGTGAAGGTGGTGCCTCCGGTGGGCGTCAGTGAACCGAGCAGAGCATTGTCGCGATAGACTGTCACATTGCCTGCCCCGTCGGCAATGACGGCCCAGTGGTGGTAGGCGCGATCATCAGGAAGCCCCCCGAAATCGCTACTGGTGCCGGTGGCATTCCGAAAGCGTAGTCCCTGGATCACCGAGGCATTGTCGGGAGTCCAGATGAAATTGCCCGACGATCCTTCTTCACCCAGCACCATGCCATCCTGGGTGGCGGCATTGGGGTGGCGCTTTCCCCAAAAGGCTACCGACCAGGGGTCTGCTGCCCCAAAGGTCAGGGGCGTGGTCATGTTCAGCCAGCTCGTGCCATCGAGATCAAGAGCGCCGGCCCCCCAAGCGACATCAGCGGCCGCCGCAGTGATCACCGGGTTGGTGCCCGGTTCGGCGGTGAGGTGGTTGCCTTGCCCGGAACCGTCGGTGAAATCGCTGTCGAATGAGTAATGGGCAAGAAGAGCCCCGTGGGTGGGAAGAGACAGGGCCGCAAACGGAAGCAATCGCAGAATCAGTCGGTCAGGCATCGTGGCAACTCACCAGATCGCCAACAGCTTGTCGAGAAGATTTCGTCAAGCGGTCAGGGCAGAAAAAAACCCGCGTGCCGGAGGGCAGCGCGGGTGGGGTGTCGGGATTCCCGGGGCTTGATCAGGCGGCCTTGGATTCCAAGGCGGCCTTGGCTTGGGCCACGATCGCCGAGAAGGCAGCGGCATCCACCACGGCGAGGTCGGCGAGGACCTTGCGATCGAGATCGATATTGGCGGCTTTCAGGCCTTCGATGAAGCGGGAGTAGGTCATTCCCTCGGCCCGGACGGCAGCGGAGATCCGCTGGATCCAGAGGCGACGGAACTGGCCCTTGCGACGTTTGCGGTCCCGGTATTCATACTGACGGGCTTTGTAGACGGCATCCTTCGCGTAGCGGTAAAGCTTGGAACGGAAGCCGCGGAAGCCTTTGGCGCGAAGGAGGATGCGCTTCCGGCGTTTCCGGCTGGCCGGACTGTTGGTTGCTCTTGGCATTTTCTATCTTGGGGTGAGCGGGTCGTTGGTTTCGAGTTCGCTCCGATCGTCTCACTCGCTCGTGGTCCTTCGGGGAAGGCTGGCGATTCGGAGGCCGTTTGTTCTGCAAACGGGGGCATCGTGCACGTGCCCGGCAAGGAATCACTTCATGAGAAGATTTCTCATGACGTTCTTCATATCGGCGTCGGAGACGAGGGTGGCCTTACCCAGATTTCTTTTCCGTTTCCGGCTTTTCTTCTGGAGGATGTGGCGTTTGCCCTGTTTGCGACGCAGAATCTTGCCAGTGCCAGTCACTTTAAAGCGCTTGGCAACGGACGATCTGGTTTTGGACTTACAAGCTTTGCGAGCCATGGGAGCGGCGTTTTAGGGTCGAAAGGGTCGAATGCAAGATTTTTTGTCAAGGGATCCGAGATTTCTTCGGGAGAACCTTGGAAAACGCTGATGAAACGGAAGGGGGAGCATGATCGGAGGTAGAAGGGGGGCGAAATTCTCAGTTGTCGCGGTATTTCTTGAAATTCTCCGCCTGCTCGAAGATTTCCTTGTAGACCTCATCGCGGTCGACGGGGGGTAGCCGTGCTTGCCAAGTAGAAGGATAAGATCGACTTTGAGTTCGGCTTTGATGTCCTCGCGCTGGCTCCAGTCGGTGTATTTGGCTTTGTCGTCGACCACCGCCTTCACCTCTTTGGCCAGCTCGATGAGTTTCTCTTCGGGATAGTTGAAGTCGTATTTGTGGGCCAGCGTCTTGAGGATGTCGTAGAAGGCCTTTTCCTCGAAATCGATGCCCATTTCACCGAAGGACTCCTTCTCTTTCTTGAGCGCATGGAAGAGGTCCACGATTTCTCCAGCAATGTCGTCAAGGACGTCACTCACGAGGGTGGTCTGTTCGTCGCGTTCGTTGTATTTGGCGACGAGGGCCTGGAATTTCCTCGAAAAGTCCACGCCCTTGACCTTGTTGACCTTCTTGAAGTCGTCGATGGCCCGCTTCAGCAGCTGTTGGAGCAGCTTGATCTTGGTGTTGGGCAGTTTGACCTTCTCGATCTTGGCGAGGTAGTCGTCGCCGAAGATGTCGATCTCGGTCGCCTTGTCGTCACCGAGCTGGAAGATCTCTTCGATCCCGTCGCTCTGCAGGGCGTCCGAGATCATCTCGCGCACCTTGGCATTCATCTGGGCGCTGTCGGGAGCCTCGCCCTTGGTCAGCTTGACAACGATGGAGCGCACCGCGAGGTAGAAGTGGATGAAGTCCCGCTCGGACCGCTTGAAGACATCTGTGCCACAACAGATGTCGTAAGCCGCCTTCAACCGCTTGACCAAGGCCATGAAGCGCTTCTCGATCTTGTCGGTGAGCTGGACGAACTCCGCGGCTTGGTTCAGGCATTGTAGCTGCTCGACGGGGGTGCCGCTGAAGTAGGGCTTGGTGTCGAACTGATGGAAAATCCGCCCGAGCAGGTCGAGGTGATCGCGCACCACCACGATGGAGGCGTCGATCTCTTCGATGTTGCTGCTGTCCGCCTTGGAGTAGTGCGCCAGGGCAAGGTTCATCTGCTTCTTGATGCCGATGTAGTCGACGACGAGGCCCTTCTTCTTGTTCTCAAACTTCCGGTTCACCCGGGAGATGGTCTGGATCAGGTTGTGCCGCTGGACGGGCTTGTCGATGTAGATGGTGTCGAGGAAGGGCACGCTTGCCCGCCGTAGCCTTGGCGAAGGCGGGTCAAAGCCTGTCAGCCACATGTCCACCACGATCGCGATCTTGAAGTTGGATTCGGCTTTCTTGAACTGGGTGTCGAGCTTCTTGCGGTCGTCCTTGTTGCCGAGTAGATCATACAGCGCCTTCTCGTCGTCCTTGCCCCGCGTCATCACCATCTTGATCTGGGAGGGACGAAGCTCCAGCTTTGTCCTACGCTTTGCGGTATGTCCTGTGTAGAGATGCGCTGTCGCACTGGCATCCAACCCCGCCGCTTCCGGATTCCTCAGGATATAATCGATTGCACGGTTAAAGTGCGCCTCATCTCGGATGAAGCGGTCCCAATACTCCGTCTGCCAGAATCCCTCCTGGCCTTCGGGAATCCCAAGATTAAGTGCTCGATTCTGCCGGAGTATCCATTTTCCCGTATACGATTTCCACGACTGGACAATCTTCGGCAACTCCTCGAGCGCCTGAATCATCACATGGACGTGGTTCGGCATGATGCTCCACGCCAGCAGTCGGTATCTCTCACCGTCGTGATGCCGCAGGGCCTCGAGGACGCATTCCGCCACCTTCGGATGCTTGAGGGCGCAGCATCCCGCCCCCTGGTCGAGGTAGGACTGGATCTTCTTTCGCCGCTCGACATCCCTGTTGTCCGCAGGGATATCGCTCAGTTCCACCTCTATCTTCTCCAACGCCTCCTTCGGCAAACTGTCGGCGAGACGAAAAGTGATCGATTGAATCAGCCCCTTCTTGTTTCGGTGAGGTAGCTTGCGCTTACTCCACTCCTCTGCGTCTCCAAAAGACGCGGTCAATGAGTCTGGGAGGAACGAAGCTCCTGCTTTGTCCTCTTGAAATGTTGACGACAAAGCTAGAGCTTTGTCGCTCCAAGAGTCCACAAAATCCTCCAATGTAACGCAGCTGGAGCTGCGTTCCCCCAGCAGCTTGATGACTGCTTTGTAGAAGGCGTAGGCAATGGGGCGGCTGCTGCTGACAAAGAGCGCCTTGCCCGCCACCGTCGAACCTTCCGCCACGCGCTTCTCGTAGTGCTCCACGAAATCCGCCGCCAGGGCCTCGATGCGTTGCGGATCGCCGAGGATGGCACCCATGTTGGCCATGGTCTTCTTGCTGTCCTCGATGGCGTAGTCACTCGCTCCGGCTTCGGCGCATTCGTCGTAGTATTTCTCGATCTCCTCCAGCTTGCGGTTGTCTAGGATCACCTTGGCGGCGCGGCCTTCGTAAACGATGGGCACCGTGATCTC
>JALQTQ010000212.1 GCA_023263995.1 Akkermansiaceae bacterium
GTTGGCGGGGTTGCAGCCAAATCTGGAGGAAATGAACGGGGTGCTCCGATGAAGGATTGAACTCGGAATGGATCACGCCGTTCCCGGCCGACAGGTATTGGAATTCCCCTTCCTTGATGACGCGGCCGTGGCCCATGGAATCCTTGTGCTCGAGTTCGCCCGAGATGACGTATGAAAAGATCTCCATCGATTGGTGCGGGTGGGAGCCAAAGCCCCGGCTCGGTGCCACGGTATCATCATTGATCACCCGGAGAGGCCCGAATCCCCGATGGTCGGGATGGTCATGACCGGCAAAGGAAAAGGTATGATAGGAATCAAGCCACCCGTGATTCGAGTGGAAGCGATCGGCGGCCCGGCGGATTTGGAAATGATTGGAATCTCTGATCATGGGGTAACCATAGCCAAGAATGGTCGTGCAGGCGAAGGCCTTCTTGACGAAGGAGCCTTCGGGAATTGGGCAAAGAAAACGTTGCCGGAGCATGGTGTCAACCAGTCCCGGGATTTGAGACGTTTCGAGGGGAGCCGCCAGCTGACCATCCCTGAGTGGCTTGAAGACCCGAGCTTTGCCCTCCCAATCAAAACCCCTTGCCATCCCCGGCATCGAGGACAAGCTCGCCCGATGTTCAGTTCTGGTGATCAGGGACAAATCTCGGATTTCGCAGCTTCACTTCGTTCCCGCTTTCATCATCTCGCAAGAATCGGGTGTCTTTTGGCCCTCCTCAGTGCGTCACTGCACGCCCAAAACCGTTATGGTTTCGTTCCCCGGCTCAAGAACAATTTCAGGTTCAGCAGCATGGCCTGGAACGGGGAGCGCTTTGTCGCTCTCAGTGCCGGAATCCATAGGTCGCCCGATGGCATCGAGTGGACCAGAGTCAGTGACGGCCCGTCCGATGGAGCGATCGCTTACGGGAATGGGCTCTTTGTCATCGTGTCAAGGGGCGGGGCCTTCGGGACGCATGGGGGGGTTTACCTCTCGAAGGATGGCGTGAACTGGGAACGCCCCTCCCCCCAGCCTTTCCAGATTTTTTCGCAGGACGTGATGATGGCTTTCGGGAACAATCGCTTCGTCGTGCTCAACGAATATGGGGAGCTTTACACCTCCTTCAATGGCTACGACTGGTTTCAAAATGACCTGCCCTTTGACACCGATTATGGGGCCATCACCTTTGGCCGGAATAAGTTCGTCATCGCCAAGGGTAGCTCAGTGGTGACCTCGCCGGATGGGCTGACCTGGACGGAGGAAGCCACCAACCTGCCTTTTGACGTGGCAGCCCTTGGATTCGGGAACAACCGATTTTTGGGAGGATCGGGGTCGAATTTCATGATCTCGGAGGACGCCCTCACCTGGACTTGGACGGACAGCGGTACCAGTGTCAATGATGTGGCTTGGGGGAGAAATGAATATCTGGTCTTGGGCGACCAGCCGGGGAATTCGGCCCTTCAGGCGGGAAAGTTGGCTTCTTCACGGGACGGGACGACCTGGGAGTCCCAGAGCGTCTTCGGGGCGCTTGGCCGCAACAGCGTTTTTCGCGAGCGAATCTTGGTGGCCGGTAACCGCCTTTTCTTCTACGGAGCCGATGCCATCGACGAAGCGGTTTTCGACACCGTGTGGGAAAGCGAGATCCTCCCCATCGGCAGCTTTCCGCAACTTCGCGACATCACCCACGGGGAATCGGGCTTCGTCATCGTGGGCAGCCGGAACACCCTCCTCCATTCCGGTGATGGCAAAGTGTGGGCGCTGCGGGACAGCAAGTTCAATTACGAAAGAAGCATCAGCTTTGTCGAATACGGCAACGGTTTTTACCTCGCCAGTGCTCTCGATGGTGGTACCTGGACATCGCACGATGGAGTCAACTGGGATCACTCCGGTGTTGGCCCGTCCCTGTTGGTGGATCTGGCTTTCGGAGATGGCCAGTTCGTCCTCCCCTTGAGACTCGGAGGCCGCCTTCATTCCGTCGACGGGATCAGTTGGGAATATCAGGAGGGCGACGACGATTACGCTGGCTGTGGTTATGGGGACGGGAAATGGGTGTTTGTCGGGCTCGGTGAATTGGCCAAGATCATGGTGACCTCGGATTTTGTGCTTTGGAACACGATTTACCCCGAAGACGCGGCGGGGTTGTCCGATGCCGCTTACGGTAACGGAACTTGGGTCGTGGTCGGGAAAAAAGGAACCATCCTTTACAGCACTGACCTGGAAAATTGGCTTCCCGCCTTTCGTTCCACCGTCGCCGATTTCAGGAACGTGACTTGGACCGGAACGGAATTCCTGACCCAAACCAACGACTCCGTCTGGAGCTCACCGGACGGAAAAGTCTGGAGCAAACACGGGATCAATGGAGACTATCGGGCCGATCTGGTCGCCTTGGCCGGAGACGGAGCAAACCAGCTTGCCATTAGCCCGGATCGCCTGATCCGCCGAACCCTGTTCCCCATTCCCCGTCTTCCCGCGACCCTTTCGCTGGTCACGGGTTCTCCCTTTTCCCAGAGGACCTACTGTTTCAACGAGGTCGACCGCTACCAGGGAGTCAACCTCCCGCCGGGGGTGGTTATCGATCCGGTCACCGGGGTGCTTTCCGGGACCCCCGTCGAGCCAGGCACTTTCGAATCCACCATCCTGGCCCGCGAATCCGACCGGTTCGGCGAGACCCGGATCGTCTTTACCATCACGGAGGAGTCCCCGGGCTTCAACCCTCCCGACCGCGTCAGCGGATTGCAGGGAGCTTCTTTCTTCTACCAAATCTCGGCCTCCAACCACCCCACATCCTTCGCGGTCGACGGCTCCCTGCCAGCAGGCCTTCACCTGAATACCAACAACGGCTCCCTGACTGGTGTCCCGACAGAATACGGCTCTTTTCCGGTCACCTTCAAAGCTTCCAACAGCCACGGCACCGCCAGCCTTCCCGTCACGATCGAGATCTTCGATGGCCGACCAGTCTTCAAAAGTTTGTCCGAAGTGGGCGCGACCCGTAACAAGACGTTTTCATTCCTGACCCAATTCACCAACTTCCCGACAACCTTCTCGGCCGTGGGTCTGCCGGCCGGCTTGGGTCTCGATCCCAAGACTGGCCTCATCAGCGGCGTGCCCGTGGCCCCCGCAGGTCGCTACCTCGTTACCTTGTCGGCATTCAAAAACGAGGTTGCCAGCGAACCCTCCACGCTCATTCTTAATCTCAGCCCGTCCCTTGCCGAAGCGCTTGACGGGCGGGATCTGGACTGGACCGGCAGCTGGTTCGGTCAGCTGACAACGACAATGGATGGCCTCGACGCTGCTTCATCGGGTAGTCTTAGGTCGGACCGATCGGGCAGCCGGATCCTGCAGACCACTGTTCTTGGTCCGGGAACACTCGACTTCCAGTGGGCCGCATCGGCTCACCCCAACGCTCGTTACCAACTCCGGATCGACGGAAGAGTAGAGCGGCAAATGACCCAGTTCGACCCGTTGGAATGGAAAGCCGAATCAGTAAGCATCCCCACCGGCCCACACATCCTCAGATGGGAGTTTTCCCGTAACAACAGCCCGTCCGCGGGGGAGGACACCGCCTTTCTGGACCTCGTTAATTTTGAGCCGGAAGATGTCTACGGAAACTGGAACTCCAGCATCTTGGGCCAGCCCTCCGGAGACCCACAAGGTGATGCGGACGGAGACTCATTGAGCAATCTGCTGGAATTCGCCCTCGGTCTCCATCCCCGAGCCGGTGATGGCTCCAACGGATCAGCCTCAGGCCCGCAGGTGAACGAAGGTGCAGACAAACCCTTGCTGGAATTCGTCATGCACGCTGGACCGCGCGCCAGGATTGTTTACGAGGTCCGCTTCGCCACCGATTTATCTTCGGACTCCTGGACCGTGCTGGCCACCAAAAGCGGACTCGACCCATGGCGCGGAAGCGCCCCCGCGAGCGAAACCAGCCTTCCCGACGGGGGGGTCCGGGTTTCGGTGGAACTGCCTTCCTCTCCTGCGGGTTTTTGCCGACTCGCCGCCCGCCTTGCCCCCTGAAGTCGGAGCTTCACTCCCTCTTCTCCCCTCTTTCCTACCGATTGGCTTCCGTGCCCCAGCTTGGGCCACAGGCCGGAAATCCGCAGATGGAAATCTTGTCCTGCCCAGCCGGATCAGGAGATTCTTTCCTAACATCTGCCGGAAGCATCTGGCCTGACCAAGACGACGCCCTCTTCACATCGGCTTTATGCCCTCGACCTCGATCCCGGTCTGCTCAAGAAGTAGTTCGACAGTGCTTCGGTCTTCGTTGGCAAAACGCACGCAAATTCCGCAATCAGAGCTGAGGTGGCGAGGCACGGGAATCAATTTGCAGGGTGTCTGGTCGGCCTTGAGGAGCCTCTCAATCCGAATGGCATGGCTGGTGGAATAGACCAAGACGACGCTCTGGTTGGGATCACTCATCTCATCTTGCGGGCCAAGGTGTCGATGGCGGCCAAGGCGTGATCGATGTCCCCGGGCTCAAGAAAGGGGCCCATCGACCATCGCACTGATCCTTCAGGGAAGGTTCCCAAGGTGCGATGGGCCGCCGGTGCACAGTGAAGACCCACCCGACACAAGACGCCGTGGTCTTCATCGAGACGCCATCCCGCGTCCGACACCAAGAGACCAGGCAGTTGCCAGGAGACGGTGGGAACCCGCGCCATGGCCTCGCCGCCACCCAACACCACCAACTCAGGAACGTGCCTCAAGCCGTCCAAGAGTCGCGTGGTTAAATCGATCCCGTGTTGACGAATTGTTTCCACCTTCTGGCGCAAGACCCAGCGAACACCGGCCTCCAGCCCGGCCAAGCCGACCGCATTGGGCGTTCCGCTCTCGTATCGGTCGGGAAGAAAGACCGGTTGCTCCTCGCTTTCCGAACGCGATCCCGTCCCACCGCGAACCAGCGGCTCAAACCGTTCGAGGTCGACCCGCGGCCCGATGACCAGCCCGCCTGTGCCAAGAGGCCCCATCATCGACTTATGCCCGGTGAAGGCCAGGAGGTCGATGCCGTTAGCCGTCATCTCAAGGGGCAAGCAACCTGCCGTTTGGGCGCTATCAACCAAAAAGAGCAGGCCGTGCGCCCGCGCGATTTCGCCCACACCCGAAAGATCCTGGAGCACACCCGAAACGTTGGAGGCGTGGTTGAGCACAATGAGCTTGGTGTCCGGGCCAATGGCCTTTTCCAGCCGCGCGAGGTCCAAGTCCCCCTCTTCGGTATGGGGCGCGAGGGTGACCGCAACCCCGCTTGCCTCAAGCGCGCGGAGAGGACGCATCACCGCGTTGTGCTCCAGCCCACTGGTGATCACGTGATCGCCAGGTTTGAGCAACCCCCGCAAGGCAAGATTCAGAGCTTCAGTGAGATTGAGGGTGAAGACCACACGCGCGGGATCATCGACTCCAAAAAGCTCGGCAACGGCTTCACGCGCGCCGTAAACCACGCGTGCCGCTTCGATCGACCGACGGTGAGCCGAGCGCCCGGGGTTGGCACCCACTTCCTCCAAGAATTTCACCATGGCCTCGCTGACCTCCGGCGGCTTGGGCCAGGAGGTCGCAGCATGGTCAAGGTAAACGGTCTTCACGGTCGCGCTTGCTTCCGGCCGGGCTCAATCGGCGGGCACCTTTTCCCTCATCGTCAGGCCGATGACAACACAAACGACCAGCCCCAAAACCACCGCGATCATCCCGCTGGTGGTCACCCCACCAACGTGCAGCATTCCGTCGACCACCTTGTCGGGCGCGGCGGCCAAGGCGAAGTTGTGCGCGAAGGCCGCTCCCACAATCATGCCAAAGACAAAGACCGTGGCATCCCCGTCGCCTTCCCCGGAAAGGATCAATTGTCGTCCGGGACAGCCGCCCCCGAGGGAAAAGGCCAGCCCGGCCAGCACCATGCCCAGAAAATTCCAAAGATGGTTGCTGTGGGCGATGGGCTGCCCGGCCAGGCCCACGTTGAACTGGCCCAGAATGAGATTGGTCACCATCGCCGCCAGCACCAGGGTGAGAACCCCGCGGATGAGGCGGGTCTCTCTCATCAGGAT
>JALQTQ010000213.1 GCA_023263995.1 Akkermansiaceae bacterium
TGCAGTGACATACCAAGCTCCCCACAGGAAAAACTGCAGGAACATCATTATCGACAATTTGATTGTCGTCGCACTTTTATTTTCACTCATGAGATTGACTTGATGGGAGGCTCGGCCTCAAGGCGGGCCCGTTTTCGGTAAAAACTCGGAGTCATTTCATACATCCGGCGAAAAGCCCGGGTGAAGCTGGTGAGGGACCCGAAGCCGGTCTTCTCGGCAATGGCTCCGAGATCGAGCTGGTCTTCCTCCAGCAAGTAGGTGGCCTGCACGAGGCGGACCGAACGGACAAAATTTCCCAACGAGACCCCGGCCCCTTCGCGAAAGATCGCGCGGAGATAACTCTCGGAGACCCCCATTCGGCGCGACAAGGCAGGCATGGCGAGGTCGCCGTCGAGGTTCTCCATGACATATTTCTTCACGCGCGCCACGAGGTCGTCATCGGGCACCGCGATATTTTCAGCCGGTTCCGCGGTTTCCATGGCTTCGAAGACCCGGCCCAGGGCGATGCTGGCATCCAGCCCCCGACCTTCCCGGAAGCGAGCCAAAAATTCTGCCAGCCGTTCCTGGCCGACCTCGTTGAGCCGACGTCCGCCGCTGCGCCACAATTCGAGAACCTGCCGGGCCGAGCCCTCGAGGTCGAAGGTGATGTAGAGCCAGGTGAATTTGTCGGGCAGATCGATGTAGTAGTGGATCTGGTGGGGGAAAAGAAGGTGAGCCTCGCCCTCGTTGATGCGGTGACATGTGGTCTCCACCCCCATGTTGCCGCTCCCTTCGAGAGCCACCAAAAGAACATAACGTGAATGCTGGTCGTAACGACCGGCCCGGGCTGAGATGCCATCCCACCCACTGGTGCGGTGGTCCTGTTCACGACGGCAGAAAGCCACGATTTCGCGCGGGAGGATTTCGTCCTCCCAGTCCAGACCGCGGAAGTAATCCTTCGGGCGGTCGAGTCGGTGCGCGACTTCGATAAGCTCTCTGGAATCAAGCATCAGATCCGGAGCCTGCCGCTTCTTCGTCGAGAAACCAACCGGCATTTTGATGATTTTGTAGAAAGCTGGCGGGCACTTCCGAGCTGACCTCGCCGGTCATGGCCCGCTTCACAATCTCCCGTTTGGAAGCACCCCGGGCCATCAGCACGACGCGTCGAGCCTCCAGAATGGTGGCCACGCCCATCGTGATGGCATGGGTGGGAACCTTGTCCTCGCCTCCAAAGCCCGGAGCGGCGTCCACAATGGTCTTGCGAGCCAAGGTCACCCGACGAGTGCGGGTGTCGATTGCACTGCCTTTTTCGTTGAAACCGATGTGTCCCTCGCCGCCGATCCCGAGCAACTGCCAGTCGATGCCTCCGGCCTCGCGAATGGCCTCCTCGTAAGCTGCGGCATCGCGGTCGGGATCCTCGGAAACCGATGGAGGCACCGAGACGTTCTCCGCCTTGATGTCGAGGTGGTCGAACAAGTTGCACCACATTTCGTGCCAGTAACTGCGCTCATGCTCGCGCCCCAGTCCCTCGTATTCATCGAGGTTGAAAGTCACCGCATTGGAGAAGGACAAGCCTTCCTCGCGGTGGCGGCGGATCAATTCATCGTAAAAAGGGAGCGGCGTGCTCCCGGTCGCGAGGCCCAAGACGGCCAGCCGGCCCTCGGCGGCCCGCTCCTTCAACAAGGTTTCCACCTCATCGGCCAGAGCCCGGCACAATTCAGCAGTCTCTCCGACATGGGCGGTCTGGGTACCTATCGTGATTGTTTTCAATGAAATCGAAATTGTTGGATGCCTGGGAGTTCGCCCCAAAATCGACTCCGAATCAAGCCAGAGTTTTCAGAAGGTCCGGGTTTGCCGCTCCCGAAAATCTGGCCTTGGCAAAAAGCACCGTGAATCCGAGGGTCGAGGCGATGATCAATCGCCTGGTGAACCTTTTTTGGCTGTGGACCGCTCTGGGAACAGCTTGGGCTTGGTTCGCTCCGGATCACTTCACTTGGTTTCTCGGCACCATCCCCGGAACCAACCTCAAATGGATCCCGGTCGGGTTGGGAATCATCATGCTCGGAATGGGGATGACCTTGACGCTTTCCGATTTCAAGGAAGTGCTCACGGTGCCCCGGTGGATCGTGCTCGGCGTGATGGCCCAGTTCCTCCTTATGCCCGCCGTCGGCTGGATGGTCGCCACTGCTTTCGCCCTGCCGGATCAATTCAAGTTGGGAATCATCCTCGTGAGTTGCTGCCCGGGCGGCACGGCCTCCAACGTCGTGACCTTCCTCGCTCGCGGCAATCTCGCTTTGAGCGTGATGATGACGATGAGTTCGACCCTCCTCTCGGTGATCCTCACTCCCCTCCTCACCAAGACCTACGCCTCCGCGATTTTGCAAGTCGATGCGACCGCGATGGTCCTCTCGATGGTGACCATCGTGCTCCTCCCGGTGGTGGTCGGTGTGGGGTTGAATTCCATGACAGGCCCCCGGTTGGCCCTGATGACCAAGATCTCACCGTTGGTCTCGGTCACGGTGATTGTGATGATCGTGTCCGCCGTGGTGGGTGCCACCCGCGGCAACATCCTGGACCACTGGCGGACCCTGCTGCCCGCGGTCTTTCTCGTCCATGCTCTGGGCTTCGGTCTCGGCTACCTGTGGGGGCGTATTTTCCGAGTCCCGGAAAAAGAATGCCGCACCTTCTCGATCGAGGTGGGCATGCAAAACTCCGGGTTGGGATCACACCTTGCCAAAACCCACTTTACCGCCACAGCCGCCGCGCCTTGTGCAATCTCAGCCTTCTACCACTGCCTCATCGGCAGTTTTCTCGCCAGCCTCTGGCGGCGTCGAGGCACCCCAACCGAGGCAGGGGATGAAATCTGAGGCCACCCCGTTGATTCATCGGACCCGCCCCGCTCGATTCGCGGCCACAAAAGAGGAGGTGGAAGTTCCCCCCTTGGGAATGAGCAAATCTCTTTCCTCCCCTATCTCGGATAGAGAAGGTAGGGCTTCCGGCGTTCTTCGAAGTTCTCGAGCTGACGGTCCAACAGTTTCTGAACTTCCTCCGTAGATTTCCCGGCGAGAATGGCCTTCATCGTTTCTTCATCGCCCATGAGTTTGGCC
Source organism: Akkermansiaceae bacterium (assembly GCA_023263995.1). Lineage (GTDB taxonomy): Bacteria > Verrucomicrobiota > Verrucomicrobiia > Verrucomicrobiales > Akkermansiaceae > SW10. The sequence goes on from JALQTQ010000213.1 coordinate 3,087, forward strand.
ATTTTGGGAAGGTCCACCTTGTCCCCGTAGAGTTGCTGTAAGGTGGTGGCGAGGTGCAAGTTGAGTTCGCCCGATCGAAAGACTTCGCGGTCGGTGAGAATGAGCTGCACCCCGCCACATTCCTCCTTGGCAAAGACACTGGCCACGGGCGTGAACCTGACCGGCAGGAAGCGCACTCCTGCGGGAGCCTTGCGGTTGAGAGCCTCGGCCAGCTTTTGAGCATCGAGGTAAGGGGCACCCAGGATTTCAAATGGCGTGTCGGTTCCCCGCCCCACACTCAGCCGACAGAACTCAAGGAGCCCGACTCCCGGGTAAAGGGTGGCAGCAGTCAAACAACGGATGTTGGGCGAGGGATTGATCCAAGGCAAACCGGTGGCATCGAACCACTGGAAGGGCGACCCGCCCTCACACCGAATCACCCCAAGGTCCGCACCCAAGACCCGCTCGGCATTGATCAGGCGGGCCAGCTCGCCCACCGTCATGCCATGACGAACCGGGATTTCGTGGATACCGACAAAACTGCGCTCACCCGTGAGAACCGGTCCCTCAACCATCGGGCCGATGGGATTCGGTCGATCGAGCACCACGAAGCGAAGTCCCTCACTGGCGGCCACCTCGATGGCGTAAGTCATGGTTGAGATGTAGGTGTAAAAGCGGCAACCGATGTCCTGGATATCGAAGACCAAAGTGTCGAGCCCCTTGAGTTGATCCCGGGTCGGTCGTCGACTCTTTCCGTAAAGACTGTAAACCGGCAAGCCGGTGGCGGCATCGCGGCCGTCCTTGATCTCCGCCTGATCAAGGGTTCCCCGGATTCCGTGTTCCGGGGAAAAGAGAGCCACCAGCTCCAACCCGGGTGCGTGGTGCAAAAGGTCGATGGTGGATCGCCACTCCCGGTCCATCCCGGTGTGATTGGTGATCAGTCCGATGCGACGCCCGCGGAGCTGGCGGAAATTCTCGCGCTTCAAGACGTCGATCCCGGTCAAGACCGGTCCCGCAACCGGCTTGATCCGGGCGGGCTTGTATTCCTCGACCAGAGGGGGCAGCGCCCCCTCGATTTTCGTAAAATCGAAGTCGTTGATCGCGAGGGCAGACAGTGTTCCCAGCTTCCTTTGGAGTCCGATGACACTTCCTTTTTCCGTAGGATGATTGCGATTGGAAAGGAAAATGACAAAGCTTCGGGAAAAGGGGTCGATCCACAGACGGGTTCCGGTCCATCCCGTATGGCCATAGCTCCCAACGGGAAAGAGCGCGCCCCGTGGCCCGGCGTATGGGGAATCGATGTCCCACCCCAAGCCACGTCGCGGCAAGCCTTCCGGCGACTGCACGGTCGTCATCATCCTGATGGTCTCCCGTTTGAAAAGCCGCTTCCCGTCGAGTTCCCCTCCGTTGAGCATCATGCGGGCATACTTCGCCAAGTCATCGCTGGTGAAAAAGAGCCCGGCATGACCGGCCACGCCCCCCATCTGCCGCGCGGTGGGATCATGGACCACGCCTCGCAAGACCACGCCTCCGCCCATCTCGGTGGTGGGGGCCAGGCGGTCGACCGGTGGAAGATCCTTGGCCCCCAAGGGACGAAAATGACAGTCCTTCATTCCCAGCGGAGCGAAGACCTCCTTCTCGCAAAACCGGTCGAGCGATTCCCCCGCGACCTTCTCCACCAGCATCCCCAGCAGAATGAAATTGAGATCACTGTAGCGATAAGTCTTCCCCGGGATCTCCGCGAGCGGCTCGGCGCAGACCGCTTCATAGGCCCCGACCTTGCCGGACCACTCCCCATTTCGCGGCAGACCGGCCCGCAACCCAGAGCTGTGGGTCAGCAGTTGCTTCACAGTGATCTCTTCCTTTCCATCACCCCGGAATTCGGGAAGATAAGTGATGACCCTGGCCTCGAGATTCACCTTCCCCATCTCCACCAGTTTCATCACCGCCGGAGTGGTCGCGACCACCTTGGTCAGCGAGGCGGCATCGAAAATGGTGTCCTCCGACATCTCCTCCAACCCTGGAACCAGGGCCCGCGAGCCGTAGGCCTTTGAATAAATCTCTCCCTCCCGCTCGAGATGAAAAACCGCACCGGGAGTCCGCGCATCCGTGATGGCCTGTCCGATGGCATCATCAATCTCCGCCAGACGTTGCGGGACAAAGACGCCCTGAGCCACGGAAGGGATCCACAGGGCCAACGAGACGAGCAGGCGGGGAATTTTCACACCACCAAGGTCACCCGGGAGACCAGAAAAGCCAACCTCTTTGCCGCAAGGCCGGATGCCCCGCAAAGTTACCGAAATTCCTCCTCGAAGAGCGATTTCAAAAAACCTAGTTTCATCGATCCCCTGTTCGCGAAACTCCCATCCGGCGGCAGCACCCACCACCGCATCCTACTCCATGAGAAAGCCCAAGTCCTTCTTTTCCAGCACGCTGTTTGCCTTGTTCTTTGCCCTCTCCCTCCACGCCGAGCAGATCATCTTCTCCGAGATGATGTATCACCCGTCGGGCACTCTCCCGGAATACCTCGAGATCGAAAACCTCACTACCACGCCCTTCGATATCGCCAACTGGCGGTTCTCCGACGGCATCCGCTACGAGTTCCCCGACTTCAACGCGGCCGATGGTCAGGCCACCATCCTGCAACCCTTCGAGCGCATCCTTGTCAGCCCGGTGCCCGAGGCCGACCTGCGGGCCGCCTACCCCATCCCTCCCACCACCCGGATCTTCGGTCCCTACACCGGCGCACTCAGCAATGCCGGGGAACGCCTCACCCTGGAGGACAAAAACGGCACGGTCCGGTCGACCGTGGACTACGGCACCGGACGTCGGTGGCCCGCGGCAGCCGATGGTGCCGGGCACAGCCTCGTCGTGATCGACAAGGACCGGCTCAACGACGACTACCGCAACTGGACCTTCAGCGCCAACCGAGG
>JALQTQ010000214.1:0-244 GCA_023263995.1 Akkermansiaceae bacterium
CACTTTCGACGTTGGTCCGAGGTGGGGAGGTTGAGGCCCGCCACGAGGTCGACGGCCGAGTTGATGTTGGTTTCGTCGCCCGTTTTCTTTTCGATTCCGGTGATGGTGTCGAAGAAAACCGGGTTGAGGTTGCTGCGTTGGACGAATTTGTAGAGGTCGCCTTCCACGTCATATCCATAGCGATCGAGGAAGTCCTCGTCGACCTGTTCGATGGCGATGCCGACCCGGTCGATTGCCCCGTTGA
>JALQTQ010000214.1:254-5985 GCA_023263995.1 Akkermansiaceae bacterium
GGCCCCGCGTCCATTGATGTTGATTTCACCGACCGAGGGCATTTCCTCGTTGATGTAAAGCGGGTCCCCCCGGTTGAAATCGAACTTCTGCGATTGTGAGCCATTGGTCGCTTGGCCGCGCTGGCGCACGAAGATGTTGTCGTAGAAATGTCCGAGGAAAAAGACGGAGGCCCGGGTGCCACTGCGGGTGTTTCCGGCGGTGCGGTTTTGGGTGAACCATTGCAGGGTGGGGAGGTTTGAGGCCACCAATGGGTCGAGAGTCACAGTGCCATAATACTCCGGAGATTGATTGTTACCGGTGCGGTCAAGGAAGAGGGGAGCACGTGAGGTGCTACCTGCGCTGTCCTCGGCCGTGACAAACCAACGGACCATCGCTTCCGGTCCGTAAGCGGAAGCGGGAATGACTGCGGTGTAGATGCCGTCACCTGCCAAGGCATCATTTCCAGCTCCATTGTCCAGCATTGTTAGGGTGACTGGGGCCCCGTACTGGACCCGGTAAGTCAGCCGGACTTCGCCCACCGCCACGAGTCGTGGGAGGACGACCGCGCTGACCGTAATATTGTCGTTTTCGGTCGGTTGAGCGGGGGTGTGTGAGACGTCCAGGATTTGCGGGCCGGGGTTGGCTGAGCCGCCGACGTTTTCGGATCCGGGAGTAGGGGCCGAGAGGTAGCCGGCGAGGAGAGGTCCGGTGGGGGGGGTGCCTCCGGTCAGGCTGGGGTCGATGAGCAGGTCGCTGCTGGTAGGGCTTCGGTTCAGACTGTGCAGGGCGAGAACGTTGGTGCCATTTCGCAACTCGGAGAGAGAGGAGGAGAGGTCGATTTGGTCCACGTTGTCACTTTCATTGGCGTTTGCGGTGGCATTGCTCTGCCAGTCGGGGCTGGCCGGAGCATGACGCGAGGTGATCTCGACTCCGTTGAGGTAGGCCACGTATCCATCGTCGTATCGGGCCTCGAAGCTGAGGCTGGTGACTTGAGTGGTGTTTTCGATCTCGAAAGGGATACGGACGTAGGCGGTCGACCCATTCCCCGAGAGCTGATTGCCAATATTGACATCGATGAAGGGAAGGTAGTCCGGACCATTGTCAAATCCCACCCCGGTTCCGCTTTTCGGGCGAAGCCAGGCGGAGGAATCGAAGGACGGGAAGGTCCAGGTGAGTCCGAGGGAGCCGTCGGTGGGGATCAGAACCTCGGCGTGGGACTCGGCGAGGAGGTCGATGGTGGAGCTTCCCTCAGCAAAGGTCCCGTATGAGACCTCTCCGAACTGGGCGGGATAAACCGGGGCGAATTCACTTTTCACGGTGGCACCATCGGGCTCGATCAGAGCGAGGTATTCCCCTCCCGCGCTGAGCCGGAAATTGGTGTGCAGGAATCCGCCGGCATCGACGTAGGTGTCGCTTGCGCTTCCCGAGGCAAAGACGATGAGGTAAGCGTTTTGGGCAAGGGTGGTGCCGGCGGGAAAACTCCACTTGGTGGGATCGGTGGCGGTGTCGGTCAGGAACCAGCCGCTGAGGTCGACCGGACCTGGGCCGGCGTTGTAGAGCTCGATCCAGTCCGATGAATTTCCGTCGCCATCGTTCAGGGTGCTCCCGTTGCTGGCCATGAATTCGTTGATGCGGACCCCTGAGTTCGGAATGGCATCGCCCACAAGGGCCTGGAGGTTCACGAGGGTGACCGGATTCAGGGCGTCATTGCTGGTGAGGCGGAGTTGGGCCGAGAAAAGGCCTTCTTGGTCCCGCGGATCGAGCTGGACCGTCAGGGTTTCGCTGGTGAGCGGGGCGATGCTGGCAGGAATCTTGGTCACCGAGAAATTGGCGGCATGGCTCCCGGTGATTTCGACTTGCGAGATCGCGAGGGCTTGTCCGCCACCGAGGTTTTTCAAAGTGATGTCGTCTGATAGGAGGTCCGTTCCTGCAGGGAATGAACCGAGGTCGAAAAAGGCCGGGGCGGAAAGGTGGGGGTCATGGATGAAGCCGGTCAAGGAAACCGAGACGGTGGGCTGGGTGGGGTCGTTGGAGTTGAAGTCGAGGGTTGCGGAGACGGATCCGGTGATTCCGGTGGGGTTGAAAGAAAATGGTATGGTCCCGGTGTCGCCGGGAGCGATGGGGGCGGGAGGGGTGAGCAAGGAAAAGGCGGAAGCCGAGGCTCCTCCGAAGGAGATCGAGGAAAGAACGAGGTCTTGGGTGACTCCCAGGTTGGCCACTTCAAAGCTGAAAAGCTGCACCGACCCATCGAGGTCGAGGTTGAAGGAAGCGTCGCTTTGCAGGAGTGGGTCGGTGGGTGGGACCTGATCCTCGAAGGCGATTTCACCGAGTCCTACCCGGTCGCCTCCAGGAGTGCCTCCCTGTCCGCCTCGCCAGTTATCGGTGAAAGTGAGTTCGACATACCGGGCTACCACCGTTTGCGAAAAAGGATGGGAGTCGCGAAGGTCGGCGCTGAAGGCGGCGGCAAAGGACGGGGTGAAGGAAATCGATCGACCAAAGCCACCGGGCCCCTCGCCTGCAGTGGCGAAGCGGAGGGTGAATTCCCGTCCCCCGTTGGTGTTGGTGTTGGCGTATCCCCAGGTGCTGATCTCGCTGAGGGAACGGTCGCTCCCCAGATCGATGACCAAGACCGGGTCGGGGACACCGTTGGCGAAATAGTCGCCACTCCCGCCGTTGGGGGCGTTGGTCACCCAGGTGTGGGTGGAGCCTCCTCCAATGCTTTGGTGTGGTTCGTTGACCTCGAATCCCGAGCCGGGCCCTTGAATGAGGTTGTTGACATTGTAAAGATCAGTGGCCGAGGTGGAACTGGTGATCGATGAGATGGGATGGAAATCCGCAGCTGACAGGAGGGACGTGGTCAGGAGGAAAAGAATGCGGGATGAGGTGATCATAGGGAGGCGAATGGAAAAAGTGACAAATCCGTCAGGAAATGCAAGGGGCGCAAAGGAAGCACCCCGGCCGACTGATCATCGACCGGGGCGCGGCTGAATTTTTCTTTGGGCTCGCGGGGCCTTAGGGAGCGACGACCCGATAGAGCACCACCTTCTCGGTATCCGCGAGTGGCGAGGTGTCCAGAATGGTCGTTGTTTCCTCAGGGCTTCCTGTCACACGAACCGCCAGGCGATCCCAGAGTTTGCCATCGGTGGAGCGTTCGAGTTCATAGCTGGCGTCTGGGATTGAATTGAAAGTCACGCTGAATGATCCGTCGGCCATTCTTCCCGCCGAGACGATGGTGAGGGGCTGAACGACGGACCCGGTGTAGACCGGAAAGGCCACCTCACCCAGTCCCACCCGGTCGCCACCCGGCAGAGGCTGCTGGTCCCGCCAGTTGTCAGTGATAGTCATCTCGACGTAGCGGGCGAGCACCGCTTGTTCGAAGACCTCGATGTCCCGTTCGGTCGGGCTGAAGGCGGCCTCGAAGGTCGGCTGGTAGGTGATGGAGTTGCCAAAATTCTCGTCGCCCAGCTCCGGATTGCCTCCTTCGGCCTCGGTGGCAAAGCGAAGGGTGTAGTCTTTTGCCCCGTTGGTGTTACTTCCCTGATACCCCCAAGTGTTGATTTGCGCGATGGGGACATTGGCTCCGAGGTCAAAAATGATGACTGGAGCCGGGGTGGCATTGTCGTAGTAGTCGCCAGCTCCGTTCGGGTTGTTGGTGACCCAGGTGGATGCTGGGGGATTGGCTCCCGAGGCGGCGTGGGGGAAAAGGTTGTCGAAGCCGACCCCACTCCCCGCGATGAGGTTCTCGGCAGGATAGAAGTTTTCAGTGTTGGTGAGCACTGCGGTGATCGGATGGAAAGTGACAGGAAGACCAGTGAAGAGAACGATCGGGATGATGGCATTTTCCACATCATTTGAGGTGATTTCGACGGTGGCATCAATCACCCCGATCCCCACGGCGGCAGGATTGATCTCGATGACAATCTCATCTGCTTGACCTGCCTCCACGGTGGTTGGGAAAGAAACGACGGAGACTGCGCCCGCATCGTCGCCCGTCACTGTCACCCCGCTGATGGTCAGCTCGCTTCGCCCCAAGTTGCTGATTGGAAGAGCGAAGCTTTGCAGCCCAGTCACTTCGAGGGTCAAGGTGGCCGGGCTGTCGACCGTCAGGTTTGCTTCCTCAGGTGGGATGGCAAAGGCAACCTCGCCGATCCCGACCCGGTCACCTCCGGGAGGTGCGATCCCGAAAAGGTTGTCGGTGGGAACCAGTTCGACATAGCGCGCGGTGACCTCGGGAAAATTGAAACTTTGACGGGGTGTCACCGGCTGGGTGATACCGCTGATGGAGATCGGGTCACCGGTAAAGGTGGTGGTGTCGGAAAAGCGTAAGTCGGCTGAAATCAGACCGTTTCCGTTTCCGTCGGCATATCCCCAGATACTGATTTCATTCAGGACAACCGACTCCCCGAGGTCGAAGACGAGCCGCGGCCCCGGGTCGGGAAGGGGAGCGTAGTAGTCGCCGATACCTCCATTGGGCGCGTTCGTGACCCAGGTCAGATTACTGGTGCGACCATGAGGTGCGTTGGTGTCAAATCCCACTCCCGGTCCTTCGATCAGGCGTTCGGCGGGAAAATAATCAGTGCTCGCAGTGTCCGAAGTGACCCCGACGATGGGATAGAAGGACGCACCAAGGGAGAGTCCGCAACCCATGCCCGAGAGGGCGATGAGCAATCGCTTGAACGAGTGGGGGCGGATCCATGGTTGCGAGAGAAGTTGACCAGGGGTGAGCGTTTTCATTGGTTTTTAGGTTGGTGTCTGAATGATCATTGAGCCAAGCAGTTCGGCCTAAAATATTTCTCTCGGCATCACCGCGAAAAACGTTTTCGGCTTCTTAAAATACAAAAGCCAAAAACGATGATGGGTGTCAAGGTGAAACAATCAAAAGGCGGGAAGAAAAGCGCCTTCGTTCTTCGGGTGGGATGAAAGAGGAATCGCCGGGTGCTGGTATCGAAATTTCGCCGCCGAAAATGTGAGCGGTTTTTAAAACCAAAAAAACACAACGATGAAAACCACCCTGACGATTTTGACCTTGTCTGCCTGCTTGCTTGGCTATGCCTCGGCGATGCCGGAGCAGCCGTCGCCGGGCGCTGATGCGCCGAAGGTCAAGACCACCTCGGATCGCAAATCAGCCGCGGCCAAGAAGGCGCAGGCGCTGTCCCAGCAAAAGAAAGCCGCTGCGGCCCGCCAGTCTGCAATCGAAAAGAAAAAGGCCGAGGAAGAGAAAATGGTCCGTGACGCGTTGGCGAAAATGAAATTATTGGGTGCCGAAAAGAAAAAGGCTCTTGAAGCTCGAGAAAAGGTGTCGGCCTCCCTGCGGGAAGCGGACAAAAAGGTGTCGGCCCTCGATCTTGAGATGAAAAAAGTGGCTCACATGCTGAAAGAAAAGGAGGAATCGGACCGCCAGAAGAGCGTGCGGGCGAAAATCCAGCGGGAGCGTGACGCTGAGGCTGCCGAGCGGGCCGCGGTGTCCAAGATGAAGAGCGAAATCAGCGACCTTCGTCGCCTCGTCGGCCGCCTCACGGAGGAGATCGCGGGAATGCAAGAAGAGGTCGCCCGCAAGGGAAAGCCCACGGAGAAAAAATAGCGGCTTTCGGCGAAAAATAATGGCCTCGTGCAACCGGTGCCCTGTTCCGGCGGCCGGGGCTTTTTTGGGGAGTCCTCAATCTTCTCCGAGCAGGTATTTCGACGCCTGCTCGACGTCTTTGTCGCCACGACCCGAGAGGTTGACGATGATGAGTTTGTCGGAGCTCATGT
>JALQTQ010000215.1 GCA_023263995.1 Akkermansiaceae bacterium
AGGGTGCCTACTGATGTCTACTCTACGCAGAAGGACCGAGAACCCCACCGGCACCCCGTCAACCCACTCAATCGGATACCAGTTTTTTTAGCTCAGCGAATCGGGAGACTCCCCAATTCTCAATTCCTGCCAGCCAATTCCACTGGAGCATTTTCCGGGCTTCCATCATCCGATGTAAATTTCGAGCTTCCCAGAAGCGCTCATCCTGCCGATACCTCTACCCCTATGAAGGTCTCTCTCCTCATCACCCTTTTCGTTGCTTTCCCGGCCCTCTACGCGGAAGAATCTCCTGACCTTCGGTTGGTGGATCTCTCTGGCGAGCGTGACCGTCATACGATCATCGCGCAAGGAACCCCCGAGATCTACCAAGGGCACCCTACCACGGTTTCCATGTCCGACGGCAAAACCATCTTTTGCGTCTGGTGCATCAACCACGGTGGGGCAGCCGGCCCGATGGCCAAAAGCATCGATGGTGGCCAATCGTGGAGACGGCTCGATGATTCCCTGCCGCCTGGTTACTCCAAGCACCTCAATTGCCCGAGCATTTACCGGATCACCGGCCCCGATGGAAAAGAACGGATCTGGGTTTTTTCGGCGGCCCTGGGGACGCGCAGCGGGCCGGGCATGCCTTCCATCATGAGTGAGGACAGTGGCCAAACTTGGAAGGAAATGCCGCCCCTCGGGTTCCCCTGCGTGATGACTTTCAGCAGCATCATGCCATTGAAGGATGGCAGCTACCTCGGGCTCTACCACAAGGGGCCCGATGGTCGCGATCGGGCCCCGCTCGAAGTCTTGCAAACGATCACCAAAGACGGCGGTTTTACCTGGTCCGAGCCCCGGGTCGTCGCCAAAGTCGAGGGGAAAAACCCCTGCGAGCCTTTCATCTTCCGCTCCCCGGATGGCAGGGACCTCGGTGTTTTGATGAGAGAAAATACCCATCAGGGCCGGAGCCTTATGATGTTTTCAAAAGATGAGGGAAAGACTTGGGGCAAACCGGTCGACACGGCCTGGGGGTTGACCGGTGACCGCCACGTGGGAGTCCGCCTCCCCGATGGTCGATACATTTTCGCTTTTCGGGACCAAGCGATCGGCAGCCCGACCCGCGGGCACTTCGTGGCCTGGGTGGGATCTTATGCAGATCTCAAGTCTGGAAAGGGTGGCGACTACCGGATCAAGCTCCTGCACAGCCATGCCAAACGCACCTCGGACTGTGGCTACCCTGGAGTGGAACTCCTCTCCGATGGTAGCCTCCTCTTCACCACTTACCTCAAATACCAGCCCGGTTCCGAAAAGCATTCCGTGGTCTCAACGCGCTTGAAGATCTCGGAAACCGATGCGAGAGGTCTTCGGGAGTAGCAGCTTTCCTCCTCGCTTCATGACCTTTCACGACGTGCAGTCCTTTCTCTCCAAGTATCAGGACCATATCATCCTGATGGCCGGGGTCAGCTTAGCCGCCTTCGTGGTTTCCATCATCGTGCTCCCCCTGATTCTGATCCGGCTGCCGGCCGACTACTTTATCCGTCCCCAACAGATTCCACGAAACCATCCGGTGGTGCGTATCCTCCTCAAGGCCCTCAAGAACTTGATCGGACTCGTGCTCTTGATCCTCGGATTCGTCATGCTCTTCATCCCTGGACAGGGCATCCTCACCATGCTCTTTGGGGTGGGCTTGATGGATTTTCCTGGGAAGCGGGCCCTCCAGACCCGCATCGCCTGTGCACCTCGCGTGCATGAAAGCCTCGACTGGCTCCGGCTCAAGACCAACCGCCCGCTCTTTATCCTGCCGCCCTCCTTGAAGTGACGACAACTTCAAGACCCATCGGGTTTATCAGCGCCTTCTGCGAAGTACGAGCCCACCGAGCGAAAGCCCGAGCAAGAGAGCACTTGAGGGCTCGGGGATGAAGACAAGAGAGACGTCGTCGTAGTTCCCAAATGCCCCACCGAGAGGATCACTCACTTGAATTGAGGTGATGGTGAGACCCGGCTCATGAAAACCAATCCAAGTCGCTCCGGCACCCGCTAAAGCGGTGGCGCTGTCGCTCGAGGAATCTGAAAAGGTCACCGTTACCGTGACTTGATTGTTTTCCGCCGCCGCAGTGGTGATCAATCCGAAGTGGGTCAGTCCGGCATCGGGGGTCCAAGTCTCTGTCCCATTGACAAATCCCCAGCGTAATCCCGAAGCCTTGGCCGCCACTCCGTCAGCCCGTCCGTAGCGCGTGGCCCCGGTGATCCTGTCGGACAGGACGCCGGAGTCGTTCGAAAAATTTCCCGCCGCAAACTCCCCTTCGGCATCAAGCACTCCGGCCAGATCGAGATTTCCACTGGTGGTGATGAGACTCTGCATAGCCGAGGAGGAAAAGGATCCCAGTTGGCTCGCAATGTCGACCTCCCCGTCGACATCGAGCAACCCCACCACCGCACCCGGAAGAAGGGAGGAAGCAGAGCCAAGGGTCAGTAGGAAAGGACAGAGAGATTGGCGCGAAATCATGATTACTTGGACGTTTCGAGCGCCAAGGTAGTCTGCCCCCCCCGAAAGCCAAGAATGAAATCGTGGACTCCGGAATTCCTGCACGACAATTGTTCAGGCAAGGGGCAGCCCCTCCCTTGAGCGAGCGAGAAGCGCGCCCGTAGCGCAAAGAGGGTTCTTCACTGGGCGTGTCGGCCCAGACGCAAACGAGCGAAGCTTCTCGCTTCGGCAGACGGCAATTCGACCACGACCCGTTCCAATCCGTTTTCCAAGGGAACACGCTCAAGCTCAACCACCCCCACGGTCGTCCAGTTGTGTAAATCTTCGCTCCACTCGACCACCACTGCAAAGCCAGTCAATCCGGCGCGCACCTGATAGGTCCATCGCCCTTCAACCGGAGCTGCCAGAGCGTCGAACTCTAGGTCCGAGGTTCCGAGAGCCCATTCCATCAGGGCATTGAAGCCATCGCGGTCTCTATCCTCCCGGCTGTCGCCATTGAACCCGGGGTTGCTCCCGCTGTAGGTGTGGCTGTCATGGAGTTGGCCCTTTTCATCGAAGAGTTCGATCGTCTCACCTTCAGCAGCCAGATTTCCGGAGTAAGGCCCCAGCACAAATCGTTGTTCGCCCCCGGTGGGACTGAGAGCACGCTGAAGAAACGAAGCCTTGTCCGGACTGAGGTAGAGGCTGCTTCCCGCTGGAATGACCGTCCCGGCTGGCATCCTCATCTCGACCGCCCCGGCCACCCGCCAGTCCGAAAGATCCACCGCAGTTGGCGAGAGGTTGAGCAACTCGAGATATTCCTGGTCCTGATTGTCGGAGACGGGATCAAAATCGAGCGCGCCGATCCGAATCATTGGGGCCGCTTGGGGGCCGGGGAGATCAACGGTGTTTTGAAAAAGCTCCAGTCGACGCTCGGGCAACCAACCGATCACCAAGCGGTCAATCGCCCGCTCCATGGTCTCGGCATCCGGCGCAGTCGAACTCCACGGTTGGGGGACGATATTGCCATTTTCCCAAAACCCCCATTTCAAGGCGTCAAGATAGGCATCACGAAGGAGGAGCGGGCGGGATGGAGGTGACAGTCGGTCCAGTTGCTGTCGAGTGCGTGTGTCCAGATAATCAGATCCAAGAAAACGGTCGGCCAAGGTTCGCAGCCTTCGAAAATACATCGCGCGGGTTCGGGCATTGCCCCGCAACAAGGCCTCGACCAAGACGCTCGTCTTTTGCGATTCGGCAAACTCGGTGTAGCCCGCTGTGAAAAGTCGACTATCAAAGTAGCCCGCTTCCCTCGTGAAATTTCGTCCAAAGCTTAAGTCGAGATCCCAAGGGAGAAGGGCCCAGCCATCCACCACCTCGGGATTATGATAGAGGTAGTAGTTCTTGTCCGCCATGTCGGTTTGCATGATGACGGCAAGTCCGGCCAGGCTGTTGATGGTCCGAGGCAAATCAATCCGCTCAAAAATGTCATTCCACCGCGTCGGCTCGTCCTGGTTCAACATCTCAATCAACCCATAGAGTTTGGCCAAGTCCGGGTCCTCACCCGCCATCAGGCGGACCAGTCCGGGCTTTCCGAGGTCGCCCAGACTCAGGGTCGTATTGTCCGCCTTGTAGAGGGTGCCTTGAGGATTGAGCCCGGCCCGCTCGAGGTAGGCTTCGTCCGCATCCTCCACGAGATCGGTCAGGCTGAAAAACTGTCCATTTTGCTGGAGCCGAATGGTTTCCGCAAAATGGGTCGGCACACCCGCCTTGCGGAGAATCTCATAGGCCATTTCATTGCGAACCTTGGCCTTGTCGCCCCAGTTCGTCATCAGGTCGATCTCCTTCACCCGCCGTTCCCCCGCCTTCCAAAGGAAGCGCTGCGTGCGGTTGAAGTTCAGACTGAAGCCTTTCTTGTTGAAAAAGAGAGTGGACTGTCCCCGAAGCGAAAAGCGCACGTTATCGTAGTATTCACCCTCAAAATAAAGGCCTGCCCTCACCCGCTGGAAAAAGGTCAATCGGCTGTAATCGGAGGGCTCGATGAACCATTCCATGACCCGGGCATTGCTCTCCACCCCGGGATTGAGCACTGGCACTCCATGATACTCATGGGAATCCTCCGGGTCGGGAAAAGGGGGCTCGCGGGTGAGGCGACCCTCGCCATCCCGGGCCTCGAAACGCCAACGAATCAACTCTCCGAAATTCCCACCCGGAATCGTCGCGACAAAGTTTGACCCACCCGTCGCGGTCATTGGGATCGATGATTCCGCGCCAAAACCGAAACGATAAAAGAGAGTCACTTGTGCTGCTCGTGCCACCTGGGCGGTAATCTCGAGCTCCTCAGCCGGAGCGGGACGGGGACCACCGGTGCGGCATTCCAAAAACAAGGGCCCTTGGATCGCACCATCGGTATTGGTTGCCCCCGGAGTGGGCGCGTCAAAATACCCGATACCAAACTCGCCAAGACCATAACTTTGGTCCTTGAATTGCGGCGGGTAAAAGGGCGCAAATTCTGAGACTGCGGTCACTCCATCGGGAGCGACCAAAGCCAGATATTCCCCGTTTGCGGCCAACCGAAAATTGCTATGCAGTTCGCCGACCTTGCGGTTTTTATCCGAAGCAAAAACCACCAAGCTTTCACCGGGCCCCAGAACAACAGAAGGAAAGATCCAGCGGTCCAGCCTCGCGGCATCGTCGGTCAGAAAGTAGCCATCGAGATCCACCGGAGTGTCACTTGGATTCAAGATCTCAATCCAATCTGAAAAATCGCCATCTTCGTCCACAAGGGTCGTTTCATTCGAAGCCATGAACTCCGAAATCACCGGCTCCGCGGTCGCTCTAACGAACGCAAAGAATGCAACGCTGAAAAGGAACCTCCACATCCGGCAAGATGATAACACTCCGATGTCCCCCGGTCGAGAGTAGTCAAGTCAGTTGCCTCTTTACCCACGGGCAATCAGGCTAGAGAGCGGTCGCGTTCACGGTAGGCGTGGTTGGGCAGTAACAGAAATTTGCTTTTGGCGGAAAGAACGCGGAAATCGAAGATTGGCATAACTCATGAGGGAAGAATGAGGGTTGCGGGGGGAAAGAGAGGCGGGAAGGACCTTTGAGATTCGAATTTTGAGTGGTCACCCGTTTCGAGGGCTTCAGGCCGCGTCAATTCCAGATTCCGTCTCACCAATGCCATAGCGTCGCAGTTTGGTGTAGAGGCTCTGCCGGCTGAGGCCCAGTATCTCAGCCGCGGACGCTCGGTTATCGCGGGTGAGTTTGAGTGCGGCCTCGATGCAAAGTGCCTCAATAACATCGGTGGATTCTCGTACGAGCTCTTTCAGGGGCAAACGCCCGACACGTTCGGTAATCTGCTCAATGGATCGGGGTAAACGTTCTGTGAGCGGGTGGTCTGAGGTGAGTCTGCGGCTGATATCGCGGATAAAAAAGATGATTTTGGTACCTTCGTTGCGGGTGAC
>JALQTQ010000216.1 GCA_023263995.1 Akkermansiaceae bacterium
AATGCCTTGAAGCACGGCGTAGCTGCGATACATCCCACCGGACGAGGCACAAGCACCCATCGCAATGCACCATTTGGGCTCGGGCATTTGGTCCCAGATCCGCTTGACCGCAAGGGCCATCTTGTAAGTCACGGTCCCGGCCACGATCATGACGTCAGCCTGTCGGGGCGAAAACCGCATTACTTCGGCCCCAAAGCGCGAGATATCGAATCGTGAGGAAGCGGTGGCCATCAACTCAATGGCACAGCAGGCCAATCCCATCGGCATCGGCCAAAGTGAATTCTTGCGCATCCAGTTGATGGCGGCATCCACCCGGGTAAAGATAATGTTGCCCTCGATCTTGGAATCGTAGGCCGCATGCGAAACGGTAAGGCTTTCGTCCATCATGTCGTCGGGAGGACGATAGCTTCAATCACCGTGCCCTCAAACACTTTGTGAAATTTTTCACAAGGCCCTTCAGGCCTTTCGTCGGGATGAAAGCGAAGCCGGTAAGACTTGCCAGTGGAGTTCGATGCTGGGGAGAGACGCAAAGGCAGTCTGGAGAACGAGCCCATCGTCGGTCAGCGAAATCTCGCCTCGCTCCTGATGGGAGTCTTTCTCTTCGATAAAGCGGGAGAGCGGTCAAATCACAAAAGTACTCGTTCTTTCATTGATTCGGCAAAATCAAATCCCTTAAATAAAGGGCGACCCTCTTGGAGGAAATTTTCACCTCACACACATGACTCAACACCCCCTTGTTCTCCGGCCCTCACTGGTCATTCTCTTTCTGGCAGCCGCCTCGGTTTTCTGGCCTGTCCTTCGCGCCGGGACCCTGACCGATGCCCGCATCAGCGAATTCCTCGCCGACAATGGCAAAGGGTTGCGGGATGAAGATGGGGATCGTGAGGACTGGATCGAAATCAGGAACAGCTCAGGCGTCACCGGAGACTTGGAAGGTTGGCATCTTACTGACGATCCGGCCAACCTCACCAAATGGACCTTCCCGGCAGTGGAGATGGGCAGTGGCGATTACCTCGTGGTGTTTGCCTCCGGCAAGGACCGCCGTGAGGTGACAGGAGAGCTTCACACTAACTTTCGGCTACAACGTGAGGCCGGCGGATACCTTGCCTTGGTCAAGCCGGACGGCGTCACCGTTGCCAGCGTCTATGCCAACTATCCGGAACAACTCGGGGACGTGGCTTTCGGTCAACGGCTGCAGGGAGCCACCCCGATCACCTTGATCCCGGAAGGCACCCAAGCCAGATGGCATGTTCCGACCGGCCCCGTGACCAACTGGACCGAAACAAGCTTCGATGACAGCAATTGGAAGATCGGAGCGACCGGGATTGGATACGATGGTCCCGGAGGCGACTACCTCTCGCTGATCGGGGCAGGCGGAGACACCCGGTCCGAAATGTGGGGTAAGAATGCCACGGCATACATCCGCATCCCCTTTGAAATCAGGAATCCGGCCACTCTCAGCAACCTCACCCTCCGTCTCAAATGGGAGGACGGCTTTATTGCCCACCTCAACGGCACCGAGTTTCACCGAGAATCCGCGCCGGCGAATCCGGCCTGGAATTCCAGCTCTGGTGTCAACCGGAACGAGGACGAAGCCAAAGCCTATTTTTCCTACCCGGTCGATGAAGGCAGCCTGGTTGCCGGGACGAACATCCTCGCCATCCAAGGGTTGAACAACGCTGCCGGGAGTGCCGATTTCCTTATTGTCCCCGAACTGGTTGGCACCTCTCAGGACCCCGACAATTTTGTGACCGGGTTCTTCGTCGATCCCACGCCGGGACAGGAAAACACCCTGCGATATGATGGCATCGTAAGAGACACCCGTTTCAGTGTCGATCGCGGCGTCCACCAGTCCCCCTTCAATCTTGAGATCACAACCCTCACCGAAGGAGCGACCATTCGCTACACCACCGATGGGTCGCTCCCAAGCGAGAACTCCGGCCTCGTCTACTCCGGCCCAATCCCGATCAACGGCACCACCGTGATCCGCGCCCTCGCATACAAAGAGGGATACCAATCCACCAACGTCGACACTCAAACCTATCTTTTTCCGGAAGACATCTACGGCTCCGACTTCAGCGAGGCCCTGACCTCCGTTCCCATCATTTCGTTGGTCACTCAGGCCAACTACGACCTGCGTCTCATGTCGGTCTCATCCACCTCCCAACTCCCGTCGCAATTCGTCGAACCGCCAGCTCGATCCCAAGTGATCGTGGCTCGAGTCAATGACCAACTCCACATCCGTATCATTGATGTCCACATTCGTCGGAACCAGGAAACGAATCGGTTTGAGTATCGGACCGTGATCGACAAGAACGAAGGTCAGTTGGTCAACGGCGAGGCCAAGGCCGCACTGCAGACCCTGGTCAGCCTGGCCCCTCTTCCCGATGCCTCCACGATGTCTCCCGAAAAACAGCGGGAGATCATTGATCAGGCCATCACGGCATCTGCTCACACCCCACGCATTCCCTTCCTGCAGGACAGCAACAACGATTACATCGAACACAAGAGCTCGGTTGAAATGATCTATCCCGACGGCAGTCCGGGATTTCAAGAGGATGCCGGCCTGGGCAATTTTGGCGGAGGCTTCACCAACTTTGCCAAGAAGAGCTTCCGGCTCTATTTCCGAAAGGAATACGGCGCGGCCCGGCTGGAACATCCTGTCTTCGATGGCTTCGAGTATCCCAACTTCCCCCCTACCAACGATTTCGACGCCATTGACCTGCGAAGCGGTTCGCATGATATGACCAACCGCGGAGCTTACATGTCGGCGCGCTTCGTGGATGACACGATGATCGAGATGGGCCAGCCTGCCCCCCATGGCCGTTTCGTCCACGTCTACCTGAACGGGCGCTTTTGGGGACAATACCACTTGCGCGAACGCTGGAGTGGAGACATGGGAGCAAGCTATTATGGCGGCGACAAGGAGGACTACGATGCCATCGCCGCCAACAACAGCGGAGAGCAGTTCCAGACCGGAGTCATCTACGATGGAACGAGCGCTTTCTGGAATGAAACGAGAAGCCTACTCGCTGGACCCGATCCATTCACCAATGCCGCCGGACACATCGACATTCCAAATGTCATCGACTTCATGCTGCTTTGGACGAGTGGGGAATGTGAAAGCGAGTTCCGCGCCTTTGGCTCCCGCAGCCAGGGAGTTCCCTTCAAGTTCATGATCCGTGACCCGGACGGATTCATGCCGGGGGGCAGTTGGAGCCACGTCCATGCCGTGACTCACAACGGACCGCTCAATGCCATGAGCGAACTGCGGACGGGAGGTAATTCCGACTACCAAATTCTCCTCGCCGACCGCATCCACAAACACTTTTTCAACGGCGGAGCAATGACCGCCGAAAAGAGCATTGCTCGCCTGCGCCGCCGTTTCGAGGAAATGCGCCCCGGATTCTCGGCCGAGGCCCGGCGTTGGAATTACCAGACCGTGGCCTCCTGGGAATCCTATGTGAACAGCTGGCTCAATAGCAGACTCACCCTGCGCAGCACCAGCATGATGCAGAGGCTTCGGCAGGCCGGAATGTATCCCGACCTTCTCGCTCCCGACCTTTCCCAGCATGGAGGCTCCCTCCCCGTCGGCTCGGGCATCACGATGAATACCAATGCCACCGCGATTTACTACACCCTCGATGGCTCGGACCCGCGGCTCCCCGGTGGCGGCATCAATCCTAGTGCGCTCAGTGCCCCCTTCAGCGATGGCGTTCGCGAACCGGAGGATTTCGTCGTTTCCGGTGCCGTGTGGAAGTATCTCGACGACGGAAGCGACCAGGGGTCCGCCTGGAAAGAGGCCGCCTTTGACGACAGCAGCTGGGCCAGCGGGCCCTCGCAGCTGGGGTACGGTGAAACCGACCTCACCACCACAGTGGGATTCATCGATGTCGACCCGGTCGCCGGAGGCACCCAGAAAAACGCCACCACCTACTTTCGCAAAACGGTCACCATCGATAACCCCTCCGACTTTTCCAATTTCGTGGTCAGACTCCGATACGATGACGGGGCCGCCATCTACGTCAATGGCACCGAGGTCGCCCGAACCGCCACCCTCCCCCCCGGAGCAACCTATGACACCTACGCCACCGGCAACACTCCAAGCGAAGGCACTTACTTCGATTACGAGGTGCCCTCCTCGCGCTTTGTCGACGGAGAAAACACCATCGCGGTCGAGATTCACAACGTATCCGCAGGAAGTTCCGACATCCGCTTTGATCTTATTCTGAGCGGCGAAGTCGATCTCACCAACGGTAGCAACATCACCGAGCCCATCGTGCTCACCGGCCCGACGACCTTTCAGGCCCGGGCCTTCAACAGCAGCACCAACGAATGGAGTCCACTCACTTCCACCTTCTTCAGCATCGATACCGTGGCAGCCGATAGCTCCAATCTCGTGATCTCCGAAATTCACTATCGCCCCGCCGATCCGGGCACCCCGGAAGAGGTGGCGGTCTCGACCGACCGCGATGATTTCGAGTTCATCGAGATTCTCAATCCATCGGCCTCTCCCGTCGATCTCACCGGAGTGTATTTTGATGACGGCATCAGCTTCTTCTTCCCTGAAAATACGATTCTGGAGGCCGGAGAACGCTTTGTTTTGGTGAAGAACTTCGCCGCCTTTACCGCTCGCTATGGCGAGCTCGCCGAAGGAACGATTGTGGGCGAATACGGGGGCCGTCTCAGCAACGATGGTGAGACCATCATCGTTCGCAAAACCGGTGCGGTTGAAATCATCAATCTCACCTACAACGACCAAGTCCCGTGGCCTTTGCTGGCGGACGGTAGCGGATACTCCATGATCTTCACCGGAAACCAACCAAACGAAGGTTCTTCTTGGTCGACCCACGCCGAGATCGGGGGTGCACCGGGAGCCCCCGACACCGTGCTTGTCGATGGCTACGACCTCTGGAAAGTCGCCAACGGAATCGTCAGCGACGACAGCGACTCGGACGGGGACGGCCTCACCGCCTTCGTCGAGTATGCCACCGGCAACAACCCGAGAGCCCCCGATGCCTCTCCAGTCAGTTCGCGAGGAATTGTCACGATCGACCCTGAAGGTTACCTCTCGATCACTTATCAGCAAGGGCTTGAAGCAACCGATGTCTTCTTTGAGATCCAGAAGTCCAACGACCTGGAAACGTGGACCACTGTCACTAACACCATCTTGGTCGACGCCGTCGATGACCCGGTGAGGCCAACGAGGCAAATCACCTTGAGACTCGCCGAACCAGTTTCTCAGGAAGCCCGACACTTCCTGCGGGTCCGTATGGTGCGTTGATCGTCGCTCCTTCCCCGTCAGACCGCCATCCTACGCCATCGACCCTTCCTCGCGACGAGGTTGGGTCGGGCAATCGAATAATCCTTCAAAAATCCATCCGCAGACACCAAAGTGCGCCAGCCATGAAACACGAAACTCTCTGCCTCCACGGCGGACATCAACCCGATTCCGATACGCATTCGCGGGCCGTTCCGGTCTACAAGTCGACGGCCTTCACTTTCCGGGACACCGAACACGCCGCCAATCTTTTCGCCCTGAAAGAACTGGGCAACATCTACAGCCGTCTCATGAACCCCACCACCGACGTGCTGGAAAAGCGGGTCTGCCTGCTCGAGGGGGCTCATGAGCTGGCCGGCCTCGCCCACGCTTCGGGAACAGCCGCGATCTTCAACGCAATCAACAACCTGGCCGAAGCTGGCGACAACATTGTCTCAGCCCGCAACCTCTACGGAGGCTCCTACACCCAGTTCCACGACATCCTCCCGGCCCTCGGCATCGAGGTGCGCTTCGTTGATTCACAGGATCCCCAAAACTTCGCCAGCCAAATCGATGACAAAACGCGCGCCCTTTTCTGCGAAACGGTTTCCAACCCGGCCCTCGAAG